>NZ_JBPPLY010000006.1:0-189852 GCF_051535215.1 Nitrobacter sp.
CGCGTCGGTTTCAAGATTCAGGCCGACGGCACCAAGGTGCGTGTCGCCAAGCGTTCGGGAGCGGAGATCGATGGCTGAGACGGCTTACGTGCCGCGCCTGCGCGCGGAGTATGACAAGAGCATCCGCACCCGGCTGACCGAGCAGTTCGGCTATGGCAACATCATGCAGGTGCCGCGCCTCGACAAGGTGGTTCTCAACATGGGAATCGGCGAGGCCGTGAACGACCGCAAGAAGGCCGAGACCGCGGCCGCCGACCTGTCGCTGATCGCCGGCCAGAAGGCGATCGTGACCTACTCACGTGTCGCGATTTCGACCTTCAAGCTGCGCGAGAACCAGCCGATCGGCTGCAAGGTGACGCTGCGCAAGGCCAAGATGTACGAGTTCATCGATCGCCTGGTGAACGTCGCGCTGCCGCGCGTGCGCGACTTCCGCGGTCTCAATCCGAAGAGCTTCGACGGCCGCGGCAACTACTCGCTCGGCATCAAGGAACACATCATTTTTCCCGAAATCGACTTCGACAAGGTCGGTGAAAGCTGGGGCATGGACGTCACCGTCTGCACGACCGCGCAGACGGACGACGAAGCCCGGGCGTTGCTGACCGCATTCAATTTTCCGTTCCGGCAGTGAGACGCTGAGAGGCGCTCAGACGCGGAAAGGCAAGGAGCCAAGCATGGCAAAGAAGAGTTCGATCGAGAAGAACAACCGGCGCAGGCGGATGAACCGGAACGCGGCTGCGAAGCGCGCGCGGCTGAAGGCCATCATCGCCGACAAGACCAAGCCGATGGAGGAGCGCTTTGCGGCCACCCTGAAGCTTGCCGAAATGCCGCGCAACTCGTCGGCGACCCGTATTCGCAACCGCTGCGAACTGACCGGACGTCCGCGTTCGAATTACCGCAAGAACAAGCTGAGCCGCATCGCGCTGCGCGATCTCGGCTCGCGGGGCCTGGTTCCCGGCCTCGTGAAGTCGAGCTGGTAAGGAGGATCGCCAGATGTCCACGCACGATCCGATCAGCGATCTCATCACCCGCATCCGCAACGCGCAGATGCGTAACAAGTCCAAGGTTTCGACGCCGGGCTCGCGGATGCGCGCCAACGTGCTCGAAGTTCTCAAGAGCGAGGGCTACATCCGCGGCTACGCAAGCGTCGAGCATTCCTCGGGCCGCAGCGAGCTCGAGATCGAGCTGAAGTATTTCGACGGCGAGCCGGTGATCCGCGAGATCGAGCGCGTCTCCAGACCGGGCCGGCGGGTTTACGCTTCGGTGAAGAATCTGCCCCGCGTCAACAACGGGTTGGGAATTTCGGTGTTGTCGACGCCGAAGGGGATCATGGCCGATCACGATGCGCGCGATGCGAACGTGGGCGGCGAAGTTCTCTTTACGGTGTTCTAGTGCGCATGTCGCGAAAGTGGAAACCGGTTTTGCGACAACGCGCACAGACTAAGATGAAGGATTGAGCCATGTCACGCATTGGCAAGAGGCCGGTCACGGTGCCGTCGGGTGTGACCGCGACCATCGAAGGGCAGACCGTCAAGATGAAGGGGCCGAAGGGTCAGCTTCAGTTCGTCGTCCATGACGATGTCGAGGTGAAGCTCGAGGACGGTGCGGTGAAGGTCGCGCCGCGATACGAGACCAACCGCGCGCAGGCGCTGTATGGCACGGCGCGCGCGCAGGTCGCCAACCTCGTCGCGGGTGTCACCAAGGGTTTCGAGAAGAAGCTCGAGATCGTCGGCGTCGGCTATCGCGCCGCCTTGCAGGGCAAGACCCTGCAGCTCGCGCTCGGCTACAGCCACGACGTCAACTATGCGATCCCGGAAGGGATCACGATCGCGGTGCCCAAGCCGACCGAAATCACGATCACAGGCAATGATGCGCAGCGCGTCGGTCAGGTCGCGGCCGAGATCCGCGGCTATCGTCCCCCTGAGCCCTATAAGGGCAAGGGCGTGAAGTACGCCGATGAAAAGATCTTCCGCAAGGAAGGCAAGAAGAAGTAACGGAGCCGGTCATGTCGAAATTGAAGATTACGAATGCCCGGCGCAAGCAACGCGTGAGGCTGTCGTTGCGCCGCACCGCCAACGGCCGTCCGCGGCTGTCGGTGTTCCGCTCGTCGAAGCACATCTATGCCCAGGTCATCGACGACCAGAAGGGCGAGACGCTGGCGTCGGCGTCGTCGCTGGAGAAGACGATGCGCGAGGCGGGCAACACCGGCGCCAACATCGAGGCCGCCAAGGCGGTCGGCAAGCTCCTGGCGGAGCGGGCGGTGAAGAACGGCGTCAAGGAAGTGGTCTTCGATCGCGGCGGCTATCTCTATCACGGTCGCGTCAAGGCTTTGGCCGATGCGGCCCGCGAGAGCGGCTTGAGTTTCTAAACGCGTAAATCCGCGAGAGTGAAACGGGTTTTGCGACAGGAATGCGCGTCTTGAGATTGGTATCGAACGGACAGGACGGGGCGGAAGCCTCACAAGGATCGGAAAAACACCATGGCAGGTGAACGCGAACGCGGCGGACGCGAACGGAGCAGGGATCGCGAGGAGCGCGACAGCGAGTTCGTCGACAAGCTGGTCCACATCAATCGTGTGGCGAAGGTCGTCAAGGGTGGCAAGCGGTTCGGCTTCGCGGCGCTGGTCGTGATCGGCGACCAGAAGGGTCGCGTCGGCTTCGGTCACGGCAAGGCGCGCGAAGTTCCGGAGGCGATCCGCAAGGCGACGGAATCGGCCAAGCGCAATCTGACGCGCGTGGCGCTGCGCGAGGGACGGACGCTGCATCACGACATCGCGGGTCGTCACGGCGCAGGCCGCGTTTATTTGCGCGCCGCGCCGGCCGGCACCGGGATCATCGCCGGCGGCCCGATGCGCGCCGTGTTCGAAACGCTCGGCATCCAGGACGTGGTTGCGAAGTCGGTCGGCTCATCCAATCCCTACAACATGGTTCGCGCGACCTTCGATGCGCTGAAGCATCTGGATTCGCCGCGCTCGGTCGCGGCCCGCCGCAACATCAAGGTATCCACGCTGCAGGCGCGCCGTGTCGGCGGCGACGTCGAAGCGGTTGCCGAATAATGAGGCTGAGCCGGAGCGGCGGTCGCCGATCCGATCAACCAGCCGGACAGCACTTTTGGAGTGAGGACGATGGCCAAGACTGCGAATAAGGCCGCAAAGACGATCAAGGTCGAGCAGACCGGCAGCGCGATCCGCCGCCAGCACGCGCAGCGTTCGACGCTGATCGGGCTCAGGCTCAACAAGATCGGCCGGGTCGCCGAGTTGCAGGACACGCCCGAGGTTCGCGGCATGATCGCGAAGGTTCAGCACATCGTCAGGGTAATCGACGAGAAATAACGATTTGCCGTCACGCCCGGCCCGGTGCCGGGACAGAGACGTGGATGGCCGGAGAGCCCGGCACGGCGGACATGACGAGGACGCGACAATGAAACTCAGCGATATCGCCGACAACGCAGGCTCGCGGAAGAAGCGTATGCGGATCGGCCGGGGTATCGGCTCCGGCAAGGGCAAGACCGGCGGCCGTGGCGGCAAGGGTCAGACCGCGCGCTCTGGCGTGCGCATCAAGGGCTTTGAGGGCGGCCAGATGCCGCTGCATCGCCGTCTGCCGAAGCGCGGCTTCACTAATATTTTCCGGCTCGAGTTCGCCGAGATCAATCTCGACCGGCTCCAGGCCGCGATCGACGCCGGTTCGATCAACGCGAAGGAGACCGTCAACGCCGAGGCGCTGGTGAAGTCCGGCGTGGTGCGGCGCGCCAGGGACGGAATCCGCCTGCTCGGTCGCGGCGAGATCAAGGCGAAACTCACCATCGAGGTTCATGGCGCCTCGAAGTCCGCCATCGCGTCGGTCGAGAAGGCCGGCGGCTCGGTGAAAATCCTTGCGCCGAAAAAGGACGAGGGCGAGGCGGCATAACATCTGCGTCATCGCCTGCTTTGGCGTGCAACACCAGACTTGCGAATGGTAGATTTATCGAGAGCCGAGCACCACAAGAGGTTTGACGTCTGCCGAGTGCCCACCGCGGAGCATGACGGCAAGGTTGGCGCGGGAGAAAGCTGAATATGGTCTCAGCAGCGGAACAGCTGGCGGCGAACCTTAATTTCTCGGCGTTCGCGAAAGCCGACGAACTGAAGAAGCGCATCTGGTTCACACTGGGTGCGCTGCTCGTTTACCGGCTCGGCACCTACATTCCGCTGCCGGGCATCGACCCGACGGTCTGGCAGAAGGTTTTCAACTCCCAGGCCGGCGGCATCCTCGGGATGTTCAACATGTTCTCCGGCGGTGGCATCGACCGCATGGCGATCTTCGCCTTGAACATCATGCCGTACATTTCGGCGTCGATCATCCTGCAACTGTTGACCACCGTGTCGCCGAAGCTCGAGGCCCTCAAGAAGGAGGGCGAAGCCGGCCGCAAGCTGATCAACCAGTACACCCGCTATCTCACCGTGGTGCTGGCGTTCTTCCAGTCCTATGGCATCGCCGTCGGTCTTCAGGGCGCCGGCAACGTCGTCAGCAATCCGGGCATGTTCTTCCTGGTCTCGACCGCGATCACGCTGACCGGCGGGACCATGTTCCTGATGTGGCTCGGCGAGCAGATCACCTCCCGCGGCATCGGCAACGGCATTTCGCTTATCATCATGGCGGGCATCGTCGCCGAATTGCCGTCCGCTCTCGCCAACATGCTGGAGCTCGGCCGTCAGGGCGCGCTGTCGACCGGCATCATCCTGATCGTTCTGATCATGGTGGTGGCCGTTATTGCCTTCATCGTTTTCATGGAGCGCGCGCAGCGCAGGCTGCTGATCCAGTATCCGAAGCGTCAGGTCGGCAACAAGATGTTCGAGGGGCAGTCCTCGCATCTGCCGCTGAAACTCAATACCTCGGGCGTGATTCCGCCGATCTTCGCGTCGTCGCTGCTGTTGTTGCCGACCACCGTCGCGAATTTCAACGCGGGCAGCGGACCGGAGTGGTTCCAGTGGGTGACCACGCAGCTCGGCCACGGCCGGCCACTGTTTCTGATCCTCTACCTTGTGCTGATCGTGTTCTTCACCTTCTTCTACACCGCGATCGTGTTCAATCCGACCGAGACCGCGGACAATCTGAAAAAGCACGGCGGCTTCATTCCGGGCATCAGGCCGGGCGAGCGTACGGCCGAATATATCGATTACGTGCTCTCGCGCATCACCGTGCCCGGGGCGGTCTATCTCGCGGTTGTCTGTCTGATTCCGGAGATCCTGATTTCCTACGCAGCCGTGCCGTTCTATTTCGGCGGCACCTCGCTCCTGATCGTCGTCAGCGTGACGATGGACACGGTGTCGCAGGTGCAGGGATATCTGCTGGCCCATCAATACGAAGGGCTGATCAAGAAATCCAAGCTGAGAGGACGGCGCCGGTAATTCGGCGTCCGCCGGACGGTCGTGCCGGTGCGCTCACACGAGGCGCAACTATCCGATGCGGCTGCGCAGCATGGCTCCTTGTCACTGATCCCGGACTGAGGGTCAGCACAGATTCATGGCAGCCTTCCCCCCGCCGTGCTTGGTATTTCATTGATCGCCTATGGCAACGTGGCTTATGAGTTTACGTGAGGATCGGCGCTGATGTGTCCCGTTCCCACTATCGAAACGCGGGTGCGCGGCCGCTCGCTCAACTGGCGAGGGGGCATTTCGTCATGAGACTGATTCTTCTCGGACCGCCGGGGGCAGGGAAGGGAACCCAGGCGCAACTCCTGATCCACGATTACGGAATCGTTCAGCTCTCCACCGGCGACATGCTGCGCGCGGCTGTCGCCGCCGGCACCCCGGTCGGCCTCAAGGCGAAGGACATCATGGCGAGCGGCGGGCTGGTTCCCGACGACGTCGTCATCGGTATCATTTCCGATCGGCTCGACCAGCCGGATGCGACCCGCGGTTTCATCCTGGACGGCTTTCCGCGCACCGTACCGCAGGCCGAAGCGCTGGACCAGCTGCTCGACTCAAAGAAGCTCAATCTCGATGCCGCGATCGAACTTCGCGTCGATGAGCGCGCGCTGTTGCAGCGTGTGGAAAGCCGGGTCGCGGAAATGAAGGCGCGGGGAGAGCAGGTGCGTTCCGATGATACGCCCGAGGTGCTCTCGAAGCGCCTGGCGAGCTATCGGACGCTGACCGAGCCGCTCATTCGCTACTATTCGGAGCGCGGCAAGCTCCTGACCGTTGACGGCATGATGGCTGTCGAGGATGTCACGCGGGATATCCGCCGCGTCCTGAGGCGGTCGGGGGTCCCGATGTCGAAATTCGGCGTCCGCAGGTGGTAAGGCCGCCGGAAATTGATCCCAAAAGCGTACTAAATCCCGAGATCGCCCCGACGGTTTGTCGTTCCGGCGGGGAACGGTAGGGGAAAGCGAGCAAAAAGGCGGTCAAAAGAGTCACGAAAAAGCGAGCAAATGGCGCGAAACGGTTGACGAAACGATACTAAATCCCTAATAAGCGGTCATCCAGCGGATCGTTTGAGACGATGCCGGGCCCCAGGATTGCGCGGGTCGGGCGTCGTGTTCGTGTTTGAGGATACCCGCCTGAAATATCGAAGGAAAGGCTGGCCCGTCGAGGGCCGGTGACAGGAGAAAAGTCTGTGGCCCGTATTGCCGGCGTGAATATCCCGACCAACAAGCGCGTCGTCATTGCGCTTCAATATATCCATGGCATCGGACAGAAGAATGCCGCCGAGATCATCGAGAAGGTCAAGATTCCGGCGGAGCGCCGGGTCTCGCAACTGACCGATCAGGAAGTGCTTCAGATTCGTGAAATCATTGATCGCGACTACCTCGTCGAGGGCGATCTTCGCCGTGAAGTCGGCATCAATATCAAGCGGCTGATGGATCTCGGCTGCTATCGCGGCTTGCGTCATCGCCGCGGTCTGCCGGTGCGCGGCCAGCGCACCCATACCAACGCGCGCACCCGCAAGGGGCCGGCCAAATCGATCGCCGGCAAGAAGAAGTAACGAAAGCGATAAGCGAACGGGAACAGCGGATAGTCGTTTCTATCGCTGCTTTGCTGTTCGCTACCCGCTGGTGGAGCCGCTGGCATTACGGCGGCGTTGAGATCACAGGAAAGGCTGACAATGGGTAAGGAAGCTGCGACACGCGTGCGCCGCCGCGAACGCAAGAACATCGCATCCGGCATCGCGCATGTGAATTCGTCGTTCAACAACACGACCATCACCATCACCGACGCGCAGGGCAACACCATCGCCTGGTCGTCGGCCGGAACGATGGGCTTCAAGGGATCGCGCAAATCGACGCCGTATGCCGCGCAGGTTGCTGCGGAAGACGTTTCCAAGAAGGCGCAGGAGCACGGGATGCGCACCCTGGAGGTCGAGGTGGCCGGTCCGGGGTCGGGCCGCGAATCGGCGCTGCGCGCGCTGCAGGCCGCGGGCTTTACCGTCACCTCGATCCGCGACGTGACCGCGATACCGCATAACGGTTGCCGCCCGCGCAAGCGCCGGCGCGTCTGATATTCCGGCCGCGGGCGTTTGGTTGTCCGCGCAGGTTCAAGACCTATTATCGCGCGGGTTGATCCGCGCCCTCCAACGCCAGAGATCTTGATGGCATGGGTGATACAGTGACGATCCAGAAAAATTGGCAAGAACTGATTCGGCCGAGCAAGCTGCAGGTCGTTCCCGGCAGCGACCCCTCGCGCTTCGCAACCCTGATCGCAGAGCCGCTCGAGCGCGGCTTCGGTCAGACGCTCGGCAATGCGCTGCGGCGCATCCTGCTGTCGTCGCTGCAGGGCGCCGCGGTGCAGTCGGTGCACATCGACGGCGTGCTGCACGAGTTCTCCTCGATCGCCGGCGTTCGCGAGGACGTCACCGACATCGTGCTGAACATCAAGGACATCTCGATCAAGATGCAGGGCGAAGGCCCCAAGCGCATGGTCGTGAAGAAGCAGGGACCGGGCACCGTCACCGCAGGCGACATCCAGACCGTCGGCGACATCGTGGTGCTCAATCCCGAGCTTCAGATCTGCACCCTCGACGACGGCGCCGAGATCCGCATGGAGTTCACCGTCGCCAACGGGAAGGGCTACATCGCCGCCGAGCGCAACCGGCCTGAGGACGCGCCGATCGGCCTGATTCCGGTCGACAGCCTGTATTCGCCCGTGCGCAAGGTGTCCTACAAGGTCGAGAATACCCGCGAGGGCCAGATCCTCGACTACGACAAGCTGACGATGACGATCGAGACCAATGGCGGCGTGACGCCGGAGGACGCCGTGGCCTTCGCCGCGCGTATCCTGCAGGATCAGCTCAACGTCTTCGTCAACTTCGAGGAGCCGCGCAAGGAAGTTACCACCGAGATCATTCCGGATCTGGCGTTCAACCCGGCCTTCCTCAAGAAGGTGGACGAACTGGAATTGTCGGTGCGCTCGGCGAACTGCCTGAAGAACGACAACATCGTCTATATCGGCGACCTGGTGCAGAAGTCGGAAGCGGAGATGCTGCGGACGCCGAACTTCGGCCGCAAGTCGCTGAACGAAATCAAGGAAGTGCTGGCCCAGATGGGGCTGCATCTCGGCATGGAAGTGCCCGGCTGGCCGCCGGAGAATATCGACGAGCTGGCCAAGCGCTTCGAGGATCATTACTGAGTGCTCTGCCATTCCGGGGCTAAGCCTTGAGGCTCGAACCCGGAATTCAGAAATTAATCGGATCTGTTTTCCGGATTTCGGATCACTGCCCTGCAGTGTCCGGAACGGAAGCGGGTTCACCGGGCGAACGCAGGATGCCCGCCTGCATTGGATGTCCGACCCCGCGGTCGCGACAAGGATTGAGGAAAGAGACATGCGTCACGGCAAGGTTCACCGTAAACTCAACCGCACCGCGGAGCATCGCAAGGCGATGTTCGCCAACATGGCGGCGTCGCTTATCAAGCATGAGCAGATCGTCACCACGCTGCCGAAGGCGAAGGAGTTGCGTCCGATCGTCGAGAAACTCGTGACGCTCGGCAAGAAGGGCGGTCTCGACAAGCGTCGTCAGGCGATCAGCGAGATGCGCGACGTCGATCAGGTGAGGAAGCTGTTCGACGTGCTGGCGTCCCGCTACAAGGATCGTCAGGGCGGCTACACCCGCATCATCAAGGCCGGCTTCCGTTACGGCGACAATGCGCCGATGGCAGTGATCGAGTTTGTCGATCGCGACTTCGATGCCAAGGGCCAAGACTCCGGTCCGGTGCAGGAGAAGGTCGCCGAGGAGGACTGACCTTCCGCGGTATCCAGAAGACATCGAAAGCGGCGCGTTAAGCGCCGTTTTTGTTTATGGCCGGCGACTTTATATAGCTGGCGACGTCATTCGGTCCATGACTGACGGCGGCCCTTGACCCGAATCGCAAGCTTTATCGAGCTGCGCCGGAACCTCGATGCGCCTTGCGGAGGCTGAAATCGGGGCGAGTCATCTTCGGAGACCGTTCCGCCTTCGACGAAATCGAAAGCGACTTCATGACTTTGATTTGAGGTGTTTCTTCGCACGAGCCGATGCCCACTTCGTTCGAAAACGTTATATTGCACCGCCGGACGACCTAATTCCGTTCGTTTTCCGAGAGGCCTCGATGTTCCGAATCAGTGCTTTGCTTGCGGCGGCTCTGTGCGCTGTCGTCCTCACCGGCAGCGTCAATCCTGCGACGGCGCAGGATCGCCGCGTGCCGGCTTCCCAGGCCGAGCTTCGCCTGTCCTTTGCGCCGATCGTGCAGCGGGTCGCGCCGGCGGTGGTCAACGTCTACGCCGCCAAGGTGATCCAGAACCGCAATCCGCTTCTCGACGATCCGATCTTTCGCCGCTTCTTCGGCGTTCCCGGCCAGCAGCCCGAACAGATGCAGCGTTCGCTCGGCTCCGGCGTGATGGTCGATCCGTCCGGCCTCGTCGTGACCAACAATCACGTCATCGAAGGCGCGGACCAGGTCAAGGTCGCCCTGGCCGACAAGCGCGAGTTCGAAGCCGAGATCGTGCTCAAGGACACGCGGACCGACCTCGCGATCCTGCGGCTGAAAAATGTACATGAGAAGTTTCCGACGCTCGATTTCGCCAATTCGGATGAGTTGCAGGTCGGCGACATGGTCATCGCAATCGGAAACCCCTTCGGCGTCGGTCAGACGGTGACGCACGGCATCGTGTCGGCGCTTGCGCGCACGCAGGTCGGCATCACCGACTATCAGTTCTTCATCCAGACCGATGCGGCGATCAATCCGGGCAATTCGGGCGGCGCGCTGGTCGACATGACCGGTCATCTTGTCGGCATCAACACGGCGATTTTCTCGCGCTCGGGCGGATCGCAAGGTATCGGCTTTGCGATTCCGGCCAACATGGTGCGGGTCGTCGTGGCCTCCGCCAAGAATGGCGGCAAGGCCGTGAAGCGGCCCTGGCTCGGCGCGCGGCTGCAGGCGGTGACGCCGGAAATCGCCGAAACCATCGGCCTCAAGGCACCTGCCGGCGCGCTGGTCGCGAGCGTCACGCCGGGAAGTCCGGCAGCGCGGGCAGGGCTCAAGCTCTCCGACCTGATCGTGTCGATCGACGGACAGCCCGTCGAGGATCCCAATGCCTTCGATTATCGCTTCGCCACGCGGCCGCTGGGTGGCACCTCGCAGATCGAGGTCCAGCGCAACGGGAGGCCGGTCAAGCTCACCGTTGCACTGGAAACCGCGCCGGACACTGGCCGCGACGAGATCACGATCACCAAGCCGTCGCCGTTTCAGGGTGCGAAGGTTGCCAACATCTCGCCGGCACTCGCCGACGAACTTCATCTCGATCCCGGCGCGGAGGGCGTCGTGGTCACCGCGCTGGTGGACGATGGAATGGCCGCGAGCGTCGGCTTCATGAAGGGCGACATCATTTTGGCGGTCAACAACAAGAAGATCGCCAGGACGGCTGATCTCGAACGGGCCGTCAGTGAGGCCGGGCGGCTCTGGCGGATCACGTTGCTGCGCGGCGGCCAGCAGATTCAAGTCATGCTCGGCGGATGAGTCCGAAGCGCCAGCGCGAGTCCAAAAGCCTGTTCGCCGCGGCGGGTCTGGAGCAAGATGCACCGCGGCCGCTGCCGGACAGGCTGCGTCCGCAGGCGCTGTCGGATGTGGTCGGGCAGGACCACATCCTCGGGCCGGATGGCGCACTGACGCGCATGCTGGAAACCCGCACGCTTGGCTCGCTGATTTTCTGGGGACCGCCGGGGACCGGCAAGACCACGGTGGCGCGGCTGCTGGCGGATGCAACGGCGTTGCACTTCGAGCAACTGTCCGCCGTGTTCTCAGGCGTCGCCGATCTGAAGAAAGCGTTCGACGCCGCCCGCGCGCGCCGCGAGACCGGCACGGGAACGCTATTGTTCGTGGACGAGGTGCATCGCTTCAATCGCGCGCAGCAGGATTCGTTTCTGCCCGTCATGGAGGACGGCACCGTCGTCCTGGTCGGCGCGACCACCGAGAATCCCTCGTTCGAACTGAACGCGGCGCTGCTGTCGCGCGCGCGCGTGCTGGTGTTCCGTTCGCTCGATGCGGCGGCGATCGAGAAACTGTTCGCCCGCGCCGAGCAGGTCGAGGGCAAGCCGCTGCCGCTCGACGATGAAGCGCGCGCCGCGCTGGTACGCATGGCGGACGGCGACGGCCGCGCGGCGTTGACACTGGTCGAGGAGGTCTGGCGCTCGGCGCGTGACGGCGAGGTGTTCAATGCCGGGCAGTTGCAGGGCGTGCTGCAGCGCCGCGCGCCGATCTACGACAAGTCCGCCGATGGCCATTACAACCTGATCTCCGCTCTGCACAAGGCGGTGCGCGGTTCCGATCCGGATGCGGCATTATATTATCTGGCGCGAATGCTGGAGGCCGGCGAGGATCCGCTGTTTCTCGCGCGGCGCGTGGTGCGGATGGCGGTGGAGGATATCGGGCTCGCCGATCCGCAGGCGCTGGTCGTCGCCAACGCCGCGAAGGACGCCTATGATTTTCTTGGCTCGCCCGAGGGCGAACTGGCCATCGCGCAGGCCGTGATCTATGTCGCCACCGCGCCGAAGTCGAACGCCGCCTACAAGGCGTTCGGCGCGGCGAAGCGGGTTGCACAGGAGGGAGGCTCGCTGCTGCCGCCCAAGCACATCCTGAACTCGCCGACCATGCTGATGAAGGAAGAAGGTTACGGCGAAGGCTATCAATACGATCACGACATGCCGGAGGGTTTTTCCGGGCAGGACTATTTTCCGGAGGCGCTCGGACGGCGGACGTTCTACGATCCGCCCGATCGCGGCTTCGAGCGCGAGATCAGGAAGCGGCTGGACTATTGGGCGAAGCTGCGACGAGAGAAAGAAGGCAGCAAATGACCATGACGTTTATCCGGGCCTGCATTATCGCCATCGCCGCTCTCGCGTGTGTCACGCCGTCGCACGCGGAGACGGTCGAGACCGCGCCCGGCGTTACGGTGACGAAGAAGACATTCCCGGCGCCGATCAACGAGCAGCCGTTCTTCGGATTCGCCGACAAGACCCCAGAGCAGAGCAAGGCAGACAGCAAATTTCTTGCGGAGGCGGACAAGCTCGGCTCGCGCGAGAAAGTCTTCGACGTCGCGATCGAGCGCGGCTTCGCGCATATCGATCGCGGCGACTTTCCGGAGGCGGCCCAGCGATTCAATCAGGCGTGGCTGCTCGCCCCGGAGCGCAGCGCCGTCTATCAAGGCTTCGCGGTGATCTCCGCGGCGCGCTTCGGCGACCTCGAATACGCCGAAGAATTGTTCAGGATTGCTCTTCATCAGCCTAAGCCGCGGCGAACGCTGAAGGCCGATTACGGCCGCCTGCTGCTGAAGGCCAAGCGTCCGGTCGAGGCGAAAGCGATTCTGGAGCAGGGCGTGCGCGACGCGCCGGAATTCGCGGACGGCTGGGCCAGCCTCGGACTTGCGCGATTGCAGACCGGCGACGCCAAGGGCGCATGTGCGGCTGCGAGCGAGGCCGACAAGCTCAAGCGCTCGCACGACGTGATGGTTGACCTTGCCCTGCTCAAGCGGCAGGCGGCCTGCCAGTAGAGAGGAACACATGAGCCGCCGCGTCAAACGACCTCTCGCGAAATCCCGCGTCCCGGGCGAGCGCCCCAAAGGTGGGCCTAACGATGCCCGGCAGAAGAGTGCTCGGCCCAAACGGACGCGTCCGGAAGGGCGTGGCGGGGCCGAGCGTTTCGGAGGCGAGCGAGGGCAGGGCGTTCGGCCTGGCAAACCGCTCCGCGCAGCCGCGTCTCGCGATGCTGCGCCCCGCATCGAACCGCCCGCCAAACCCGAACCGGCGCCGTTGCCGACGAAGGTGCAGACGGTCGCCGTGACGGCCGACGAAGCCAACATGCGCGTCGATCGTTTTCTCGAAGCGCGATTTCCCGGCCTGTCTTTTTCCCACATTCAGCGCATCGTCCGCAAAGGCGAACTGCGCGTGAACGGCAAGCGCGCCGACAGCAAGGACCGTCTGAGCGAGGGCGACACGGTCCGCATTCCACCGCTCAAGCTCGATACGCCGAAGGCCGCGACACGCCTGTCCGAGGCCGAGACCAAGATACGCGACGAATTGCAGAAGATGGTGCTGTTCGAGGATGCCGACGTCATGGTGCTGAACAAGCCGGCCGGGCTTGCGGTGCAGGGCGGTTCCGGCCTGTCGCGGCACATCGACGGGATGCTCGAGGTGATGCGCGACGCGAAGGGTCAGCGCCCGCGCCTCGTGCATCGGCTCGATCGCGAGACCGCCGGCTGCCTGCTGGTGGCTAAGACGCGCTTTGCGGCGACGGCGCTGACGGGGGCGTTCCGCCATCGCTCGGCCCGTAAGATTTACTGGGCGCTGGTCGCGGGCGTGCCGAAGCCGAAGCAGGGCCGCATCTCGACCTACCTCGCCAAGGAGGAGAGCGAGGAAGACTCGATCATGCGGATCGCCGCGCATGGCGACGAGGGGGCGAGCCACGCCGTCACTTATTACGCGGTGGTGGAGACCTCAGCGCAGAAGCTCGCCTGGGTATCGTTGAAGCCGGTCACGGGCCGGACTCATCAACTGCGCGCGCACATGGCGCACATCAATCATGCCATCGTCGGCGATCCCAAGTATTTCAACAAGGAGAACTGGCAGTTGCCGGGCGGTCTTCAGAAGCGGCTTCACCTCCTGGCGCGCCGCATCGTGATCCCGCATCCGCGCGGCGGCGTCATCGATGTGAGCGCGCCGCTGCCGCCGCATATGCTGCAATCATGGAATCTGCTCGGCCTTGAAGCCGACCGGTTCGACCCGATCGAAAACGCGCCGGAGGAGTAGGTCTTCGCCATTGCGCCGCGATCTCAGGTCGATGTGAGAATATGCCATGCGTGAATTGTTCGAAGAAAGTCTCGGCCCGTCGCTGGATCCGGAAGAAGCGGTACGCCAGTCCACGCGAACCGGGCAGCGCAAGCGTTTCTACGCCTCCGCGAGCGTGAGCGAAACTCCGGACGGGTTCGCCATCCTGCTCGACGGCAAGCCGGTGCGCACGCCGTCGCGCAACCTGCTGGCGGCGCCGTCTCAGGAGATCGCCGCGACGATGGCCGCCGAATGGCAGGCGCAGCGGGATGTCATCGATCCCATGACCATGCCGGTGACGCGGCTCGCCAACAGCGTCATCGACGGCGTGACCGGCCGTGTCGAGGCCGTGGTCGAGGATATCGCCAAATATTTTGAAACGGACCTGCTGTTCTACCGCGCTGGCCATCCCGAAGCGCTGGTCGCCCGCGAGGCTTCGCACTGGGATCCTGTGCTGTTCTGGGCGGCCGAAACGCTTGGCGCGCATTTCATCCTCACTGAAGGCATCGTGCATGTCCGCCAACCCGATCCGGCGATCGCTGCCGCCCGCGCGGCGCTGCCATCCGAGCCCTGGGCGGTTGGAGCGCTGCATGTCATCACGACGTTGACCGGCTCGGCGCTGCTCGCGCTTGCCCTGATGCGCCGGCGGCTGGATGCGGATGAGGTCTGGGCCGCCGCCCATGTCAACGAGGACTGGAACAGCGAGCAATGGGGCGCGGACGAGGAGGTCGCGGCGCGGCAGGCCGCTCGCCTCTCCGATTTCAGGGCGGCCGCAAGCGTCCTGGCGGCGCAGGTTCAACCATTCGGTTAAGAAGGGGTTTAGACACCGCAGTTAGCCTCCCATCCGAAACGAGGCTTTCATGGCGATCTCGATCAACCCGATCTTTCCGGTCATCGCGGTGCAGGACACCGGCTCCGAGGCCGCGCTTCAGCCGGGCACGGTCGTCGACGCGCGGGTCCAGCAGATCCTCGCCAACAATCTCGTCCGCATCGCCATCGCCAATCTGACGATCGAGGTTTTGTCCGAAATTCCGCTGCAGGTCGGCGAGAAACTTCAGCTTGAAGTGTCGCAGACCGCGCAGGGGCTCAGGCTCGCGGTGGCCGGGCAGGGCGGGTCGCCCAACCCGGCGGCCGCTGCCATGGCGGAGCCGGCGGATTCCGTGACGCTTGCGCCCGACCTCGCGGCTACGTTTGCCGCGGCCGAAGCCGATGCGCCGGCCTCGCCCTCGAAACCACCGCTGACGGCGCTGGAAGCACTTTCCGTCTCGGCCGCGGCGCAGGCCGCCGCGACGCGGCAAGGCAGCCTGTCGCCGCTCTATGCCAATCTGCTGGCGGCAGCCGGATCGGGCAGACTGCCGCCGCAGGTCCAGGAAATTGCCGACCGGCTGCTGGCGCTGCGTCCCGATCTCGGTCCGAACCTGACCGGAAACGACATCAGGACTGCATTCCAAAATTCCGGGCTTTTTCTCGAAGCGTCGCTGGCGGCAGGGCTGACGACAGCGCAACCGGCATCGACCTTGGCCGCCGCGCAATTACCCGATCTCAAGGCCGCGCTGCTCGTGCTTCGCGAGGCGCTTTCGATTGCCGGTGCCGCGAAGGACGCGCCCGCAGGCACCCCACAGGCTTCGCCGCAAGCGCCGCATGCGCCGGCGGCCGGATCAGCGCCGTCGATGGCGCCTCCGCTGTCGCCGGATTTCGAGCCGCAGGAAGTCTATCTGCCGCAGGCGCGGCTGCCCGTCACCGAGGATCCCGACACGTTGACGCTCGCGAACCAGACGTTGTTTTCAAAGGTATCCGATGCGGGCGTCCGCACCGCTGCCACCGGTGCGGCCTTGAACCTTTTGCAGGAGGCGCTTCAGAACGGCGGCGGCAGAACCGGCCTCGGTGCGGAACTCGGACTCGACGGCGATCCGGCCGCGGGACCTTCGGCGCTCAGGGCAGCGCCGGCGAACGGTCCCGACGAAAACAGCGTCTTCATCGTGCGCACCAGCACGCCGTCGCCGCCGTTTCGCGGCGCGCTGCCGACCGCACAGCCCGTCGCGATGCCGATGCTGTCGCCGGCCGCCCCGGCGAGCGACATCGCGCGACGGTTGCTCGACGACACCGAAGCTGCGATCGCGCGTCAGACGCTGTTGCAGGTTGCCTCGCTTCCGGATCGGATAGATGCGGGGCCGAGATTTGACCAGAACGTACCGCGCTGGAATTTCGAGATTCCGTTCGCCACTCCGTCGGGTACCGCGATCGCGCAGTTCGAGATTTCGCGTGATGCCGCCGGCCATGAAATCGAGACGACGAAGCGGGTCTGGCGCGCGCGATTTTCGCTCGACGTCGAGCCCGCCGGGCCGGTTCATGCGCTGGTGTCGCTGACCGGCGACAGCACCTCGGTGCGGCTGTGGGCCGAGCGTCCCGCGACAGTGAGCCGGTTGCGCGCCGGCGCCTCGCAACTCACTCAGGCATTGAGCCGCGCCGAATTGCAGCCGGGCGATATCGTCATCCGCGAAGGCGCGCCGCCGCAACAGAGGCCCGCGCCGGCCGGCCATTTTCTGGATCGCGCGTTATGAGCGTGGAGACCAGGGATCAGGTCGCGGTCGCCCTTCACTATGACAAGGGCAGCGGCGCGCCGCGCGTGGTCGCCAAGGGCAGGGGGTCGCTCGGCGCGAAGATCATCGAGGTCGCCAAAGAGCACGACATTCCGATCGAGGAAAACGAGGTGCTGGCCGGCGCGCTGTCGCATGTCGAACTCGGCGACGAGATTCCGCCTGAGCTGTACAAGGCCGTCGCCGAAGTACTGGTGTTCGTGCTGCGGCTGTCGGGGCGCGCCTGAGGGACTCCTGTCAGAAACAGCAGCTAACCCGTTCTTCCGTCGGCTGTGCCCGGCCACGACGGGTTGCAGATTTTGTCCAAAAGAAACATGCTCTACAGTCTGATCCAACTTCGTTGAATCGGACCCAGGCAGGGGGCCATGAAGGACATCCTCGAAACCCTCGACGCTCGCCGTGCCGCAGCAAAACTCGGCGGCGGCGAGAAGCGCATCGCGGCGCAACATGCGCGCGGCAAGCTGACGGCGCGGGAGCGCATCGAACTGCTGCTCGACAAGGGCTCGTTCGAGGAGTTCGACATGTTCGTCGAGCATCGCTCGACGGAATTCGGCATGGACAAATCGAAGGTGCCTGGCGACGGCGTCGTCACCGGCTGGGGTACCGTCAACGGCCGCAAGATTTTCATGTTCGCGAAGGACTTCACCGTTTTCGGTGGCTCGCTGTCGGAGACCCACGCGCTGAAGATCACGAAAATTCAGGACATGGCGATGAAGGCGCGTGCGCCGATCATCGGCCTCTACGATGCGGGCGGCGCGCGCATCCAGGAAGGCGTCGCCGCGCTCGCCGGCTATTCCTATGTGTTCCGCCGCAACGTGCAGGCCTCGGGCGTGATCCCGCAGATATCAGTCATCATGGGACCCTGCGCTGGCGGCGACGTCTATTCGCCGGCCATGACCGACTTCATCTTCATGGTGAAGAACACGAGCTACATGTTCGTCACCGGTCCCGACGTGGTGAAGACCGTCACCAACGAGGTGGTGACCGCGGAAGAACTCGGCGGCGCCAGCGTGCACGCGACAAAGTCGTCCATTGCCGACGGCGCGTTCGAAAACGATGTCGAGGCGCTGTTGCAGGTGCGACGCCTGATCGACTTCCTTCCCAGTAACAACACCGATGGCGTGCCGGAGTGGCCGAGCTTCGACGACGTCGAGCGCATCGACGACTCGCTGGACACGCTGGTGCCCGACAATCCGAACAAGCCCTACGACATCAAGGAACTGATCCTGAAGGTCGTGGACGAGGGCGACTTCTTCGAGATCGCGGAAACGTTTGCGAAAAACATCGTCGTCGGTTTCGGTCGCATCGCCGGGCGCACCGTCGGCTTCGTCGCCAACCAGCCGATGGTGCTGGCTGGCGTGCTCGATAGCGACGCTTCACGCAAGGCCGCGCGCTTCGTTCGTTTCTGCGATGCCTTCAACATCCCGATCGTGACCTTCGTCGACGTGCCGGGCTTTTTGCCTGGCACCGCGCAGGAATATGGCGGGCTCATCAAGCACGGCGCGAAGCTCCTGTTCGCCTATTCGCAATGCACGGTGCCGCTCGTCACCGTCATCACGCGCAAGGCCTATGGCGGTGCGTTCGACGTGATGGCGTCCAAGGAAATCGGCGCCGACATGAACTATGCCTGGCCGACCGCGCAGATCGCTGTCATGGGCGCCAAGGGCGCGGTGGAGATCATCTTTCGCTCAGACATCGGCGACGCGGACAAGATTGCCGCACGCACCAAGGAATATGAGGATCGCTTCCTGTCGCCGTTCATCGCCGCCGAGCGCGGCTACATCGACGACGTCATCATGCCGCACTCGACCCGCAGGCGCATCGCCCGCGCTCTCGCCATGCTGAGGGATAAGCACGTCGACGCGCCGATGAAGAAGCACGACAACATTCCGTTGTGAATGATCCCGCTCCTAGTTCGGACTCAGAAGCTTGAACAGCGGCTGGAGATAGCTGATCTCCTGGCCCGATGTCGGGGTGGTGCGGCTGATGAAGTCGAAGATCCTGCCGTCCTTCAGTCCGTAATTGGCGAGCCGGGTCACCTGGCGGTTCTTGTCGAAATAGATGGCGATCACGCGTTGATCGACCACCCTCTGATTCATGAACGCGACCGGACGGTTCGCACGCTGCGAAATGTAATAGAAGACCTCGCCGTTCAGCGTCGCGACGGTGGAGGGCGTTCCCATCACGATCAGCACCTGATCCTGGCTGGCGCCGATCTGGATCTGCTCGAGCGCACCGGGAGGCAGGATATAGCCCTTCTGAAACTGCTCGCCGGTGCAGCCCGCCACGGCCGCGCACACGAGCGTGGCTGCGAGCGTCACGCGCAGACGACGGCGTCGCCTCGCGGCGTTTCCTGTTTTTGATGCCGAAACTGTCATTCGGGAGCCGACCTCATCCTCTTGCATCGCGCGAGCCATTGACGTACCCGCAACGGCGTACACGGCGACGGTCCTGCGATTGCACAACCGGAAGCCCTGCGGGCTGATTTTCGGAACCCACATGCTCTGGCCGCTCAGTCACTTCAGAAAATCCCGCACTCCGTCGCGCGGCACCATTGAAGCGATCTATGGCATGATCGTGACGCAGGCGCGAGAGCCGTTGTTTTATCAGAAACTGCAGGTGCCGGACACTGTCGATGGCCGCTTCGACATGATTCTGCTGCACCTGTGGATAGCGCTTTCGCGTTTGAAGCAGAGGGATGACAAGGAACTCCCGCAGGCGCTGTTCGATCATTTCTGCAGCGACATGGACGCCAACCTGCGGGAAATGGGGGTCGGCGACCTCACCGTTCCGAAGCGCATGCACGCGTTCGGAGAGGCCTTCTATGGCCGCTCGGCCGCCTACGATCGCGCGCTCGCGGAGGGGCGCGAGCGGCTGGTGGAAGCCCTCGACAGGAATATCTATAACGGCCGGGACATCGAAAGCGCGCGGCGGCTTGCCGATTATGTGGCGGAGGCGATAGCTGCGCCCGCTGCTGACGACCAGACGAGGCCGGCCGACGGCGGGTTGCGGTTTCCGGACCTCGCGCATCGGATATGAGAGCACGGACATGACCGCCAGAGACAGGCCGGACACCATCGCAAATCCCTGGAGCGCGCGGATCGCGGTCGTGCAGATTCCGGAAACCGGCCTTCATCGGGATATCGAGGCCGACGAGACTGTGCGAACCGCACTGGCGAAGCTCGCCGGCTTGCGGGATATCGAATCAGCGCGTGCATCGTTCGATCTGAAGCCCGGGCGCCATGACAGCGTGCATGTGCGGGGCAGGGTGTCGGCGCGCGTGGGACAGACCTGCGTGGTGTCCCTCGATCCGATCGAGAATGACATCGTCGAGGACGTGGACCTTCTTTTCGTACCGGAAGACCGCGTCGAGGCGTTCGCGGCCGCCATCGATGACGATGGCGATGACCAGCCCGACCGCCACGTTCCGGATGCGCCCGAGCCCATCGTCAATGGCGTCATCGATCTCGGACGTCTCGCGACCGATGTGTTGTTTCTCGGGATCGACCCTTATCCGCGGAAGCCCGACGTCGTTTTCGAGCCGCCTTCCAGCGCCGTCGATCCCGAGGACCATCCCTTCGCCGCCCTGAAGGCGCTTAAAATCGACCCGAATCCATCGCGCGGGAAGAAGCCAGGGCGGGGCTAAAGACGAAGCGCTGGATGTGATCTTTCAGAAGGAGGTAGTTAAGATACTGAAAATAAGATAATTTTATCTGATTTTCGACGTCTGTTTTTGAGCCGCGAGGCTGCGGAAATCCCGCGCCTTCGCTATGTTGTATCAAGGCCGGGACACGCTATTGTCGCTGCCGGGCCGATGAAGCGCCACCCCCGTGTGGCCGCGCGCTTCATGGCCGCAAGAGATCAAGGGCTTCCAGGACTTCCATGCCGAAAAAGGTTCGAATCGCGCTTGACGCCATGGGAGGCGACATCGGCGCATCGGTGGTCATTCCGGGCGCCGCGATTTCCCTGAACCGTCATCCCGACACCGAGTTTCTGCTTTACGGCGACAGCGCCCTGATCGAAGCGCAACTCGCCGCCCACCCGGCGATGAAGGCGGTGTCGCGGGTGATCCACACCGACGTTGCCGTCAGCATGCACGACAAGCCAAGCCAGGCGCTGCGCCGCGGCCGCAAGACCTCGTCGATGTGGCTTGCGATCGACGCGGTGAAAAAAGGAGAAGCCGACGTCGCCGTGTCCGCCGGCAATACCGGCGCGCTGATGGCGATGGCGCGGTTCAACCTGCGGACGCTGCCCGGCATCGACCGGCCGGCGATCGCGGCGGTTTGGCCGACCATACGCGGCGATTCCGTGGTGCTCGATCTCGGCGCCACGATCGGCGGCGACGCGCGGCATCTGATGGCGCTCGCGATCATGGGCAGCGCCATGGCGCGCGTTCTGTTCGATTTGAAGCGTCCGACGGTTGGCCTCCTCAACATCGGCGTCGAGGAGGTCAAGGGCGGGGAGGAAATCCGCGAGGCTGCGGAATTGCTGCGGGCGATGGATCTGCCGCAGCTCGAATTCATCGGCTTCGTCGAGGGAGACGGTATCGGCAAGGGCGCTGCCGACGTCATCGTCACCGAGGGATTCAGCGGCAATATCGCGCTGAAAACGGCCGAGGGCACCGCGCGGCAACTCGCCGAATATCTGCGCAGCGAGATGTCGCGCAGCCTGTTGTCGCGGATCGGCTACCTGTTCGCGCGTGGCGCCTTCAAGGCGCTGCGGGGCAAGATGGACCCCCGCAAGTCCAATGGCGGCGTGTTCCTCGGACTTAACGGAATCGTGGTCAAGAGTCATGGCGGGACCGACGCCGAAGGCTTTGCCTACGCGGTCGATGTTGGCTATGAGATGGTCCGCTACGATCTCCTGACCAAGATCAACCAAACGCTCAACCGTCACGGCCACACCCTTGTTTCGGCGTCGGCAGTGCAGGAGGCCATCTCTTGACTGCGATACGTTCGGTCGTGCTCGGCTGCGGTTCCTATCTGCCGCAAAGGGTGCTGACCAATGCCGAGCTGGCCACCAAGGTCGACACCTCGGACGAGTGGATCGTCCAGCGCACCGGCATTCGCGAGCGCCACATTGCCGCGGAGGGGGAGTTCACCTCGCATCTCGCGATCCGCGCGGCCCAGGCGGCGCTCGCTAACGCCGGAATCGATGCGCAGTCGATCGACCTGATCGTGCTGGCGACCTCGACCCCGGACTATACGTTTCCGGCCACGGCGGTCGCGGTTCAGAGCGGGCTCGGCATCCATCATGGCGCGGCATTCGACCTCCAGGCGGTCTGCTCGGGGTTCGTGTTCGCGCTGGCCACCGCCGACAATTTCCTGCGGGCGGGGGCGTTCAAGCGCGCGCTGGTGATCGGCGCGGAAACCTTCTCGCGCATTCTGGACTGGACCGATCGCGGAACCTGCGTTCTGTTCGGCGACGGCGCTGGCGCGGTGGTGCTAGAAGCTCAGGAGCAGCCGGGAAAACCCTCTGATCGTGGCATTCTGACAACACATCTGCGTTCCGATGGCCGTCACAGATCAAAACTTTTTGTCGACGGCGGACCGTCCTCGACCCGGACCGTGGGACATCTGCGGATGGAAGGCCGCGAGGTGTTCAAGCACGCCGTCGGCATGATCACCGACGTCATCGTCGATGCGTTCAATGCCTCCGGCCTATCCGCGGACGACATCGACTGGTTTGTTCCGCATCAGGCCAACAAGCGAATCATCGACGCATCGGCCCACAAACTGCATATTGCGCCGGAGAAAGTCGTGTTGACGGTCGATCGCCACGGCAATACATCGGCTGCATCGATTCCCTTGGCGTTGTCGGTCGCCGTCGCGGATGGGCGCATCAAAAGAGGCGATCTGGTGTTGCTGGAAGCGATGGGCGGAGGGTTCACCTGGGGCTCCGCCCTTCTGCGATGGTAAGACTTGAATCAAAATATCCAGCGTAACTGCCGTCATCTATCGTGCGAAAGCATGATGTGATAGGTTGACCGTGCGTCGTTAAACTCTTAATTTCAGTTACGAATTGTTCGCCGGGAGCTTGGGGCAGGCGATGACCGAAACCGGAAAAACAGTCACGCGCGTTGATCTCTGCGAAGCCGTCTACAAAAAGGTGGGGTTGTCGCGGACCGAGTCGTCCGCGTTCGTAGAACTCGTGCTCAAGGAAATCACCGATTGCCTGGAGAAGGGCGAAACGGTGAAGTTGTCGTCGTTCGGGTCGTTCATGGTACGCAAGAAAGGCCAGCGTATCGGCCGCAATCCGAAGACGGGCACCGAGGTGCCGATCTCTCCGCGTCGCGTGATGGTGTTCAAGCCGTCTGCGATTTTGAAGCAGCGGATCAACGGCAGCAATGCCGGAAACGGCGCCGAAACCAAGGCCGAGTAAGCCGAGTAACCGCAAATGGCTGGCTGACAGGTTCGGCATTCGGAACCCGATTGGCAGAGGAGCGAGCACTTGGACAAGGCACCCGATGCCTTCCGCACCATCAGCGAGGTTGCCGCCGACCTCGATGTTCCCCAGCATGTCCTGCGCTTCTGGGAAACCCGGTTTGCGCAGATCAAGCCGATGAAGCGAAGCGGCGGCCGCCGCTACTATCGCCCGGACGACGTCGATCTGCTGCGCGGCATCCGCCACCTGCTTTACAGCGAGGGGTATACGATCCGCGGCGTACAGCGGATCCTGAAGGAGCACGGCGTCAAATCGGTGCAGGGCCTGACCGAGGGATCGTCCGCCGCCGCCTTCGGCGCCATCGAGGACGACATCCGCAACACGCTCGGCGAGATTGATGACGACGAACTGCCCGACTACGAGGCCGACGACGAGGACGCAGAAGGGGACGGCGACATCGCCGACAGCGCCGCGCCCCGAGCGCGGGATGCGGGTGAGCACAAGCCGCTGAGGCACAATCTCGACGAGGTGTTGTGGTCCGGTCCCGACAGCGCGGCAATTCCGGGCGTGAATGCAGCCGTCGATCTTGCACGACTGAAGGATGCGTTGGCCGAACTGGTCGCCTGCAGGCGGCTGCTGGACGACGCACTCGGCAACGGCTGACGGTTTCCGGCACCCTCGTTATGGCGTCGCTCAGGCGGACGCCTCGCTTCTTGCGCCGTCCCAGGAACGCGGCTAGAGCTACCTTCGGCCTTGATGAAACCAGGGCCGGGGTTTCGTCTCATTTGGCGTATTTTCTTCACGCGAACCGGTACCGCTTCGCTTGAAAACGCTATAATGGAACGGAGCCGTCACGGCACGGAGCGTAGCGCAGCCCGGTTAGCGCACTAGTCTGGGAGACTAGGGGTCGGAGGTTCAAATCCTCTCGCTCCGACCAATAAAATCAATAACTTAGATAGAATTTTCACCGCCGCAGCTAGATGTTTTCCGCATCGGGGTGTGGTCTGGGGTGTAGGCATTCGCCTGTTACCGTCCGTTGTTATCCGTTGCGACTCTTTCGCCATCCGTTGGCGTCCGTTGTCATCCGTTACGGGCGAAGGCGCTGACGATCGTCGCTCGCAGAGGAATCATGCACGCGAGATTCGTGCGGGGGGAATTGGTTGCTGGAATGACTTTTTTGAAGGGACAACCCAGCGCGAGCGTTGTGTGGGGCCTCTACGCTGGGGCTTATTGTCCGTTGGAGCGGCTAGGTTGACGTTTCTATGCGGGACAATAAGCGGTGATTATGCAGGACCAGGCGGGAGTGCTCGGGGCGGAAGCTCTTTCGGGAAAGGTCGACGAGGTTCATCTGGCGGTTTTGAATCTCGCGGCGACCTATGGCGTCTTCCACGGTATGAATGACGCCATTGGCCAAGAGAGGATGGCCTCTGGCAAACCGTCCCATGCCATCAGAGTGATCCAATACGATTTAATCCACGTGTTGGTGATTCGAGTTTGTGCGCTGTGCGACGAGGGGGCGCGGGCCAAGCCAGACGATGCTTCCATAGCAGTTCTGATGAAAGCGCTCGATAATCAGGAGCTAAAGGGCCGGCTGACCGAAAAAGATCGCCGATGGCGTCGTGCAATGCTTTCTCGGCCACCATCTCACGCGGACGCTCGATCGAGCATCGAGATACTGATGGAGCGCTGGGAACAACTACAGGCGGAGGATGACTCCATGCGGAGAGTTCGTCACCTGCGAAACAAAAAACTTGGTCATGTCACGGATGGATTCGAAAAAGAAAACAGCGCTGTGTTGCAAGAACTCTGGACGTTAATAGAGCGCATGTTCGATGTGGCTGAAAGCATCCGGTTGGTGTTTGCTAGCGACGAGTATCTATATCGAGATGTTGTTAATGGACACAAAGCGGACGGGCGAGCGCTGATCGAAGCTCTTCGCGGTTGATATCGCGAGTGAGATGAAAGCCGTGATCGAAGGTATCTCACGTATCGCGAGCCGTTGTTAGTTCAATCTCGCGCGGGTCGGGCCTGGGGGCATAATGGCACTTGAGAAGGACGACGTATTTTATAACCGCGTCGGGGGCGACAGGATCGCGAGCCGGCAGATCGATGAACTCATCGGGATTGCCCGTGGGTTGGTTGCCGACAATACTATCAATCATTCAGAGGTCGAGTTCCTGAGAGATTGGCTATCGTCCAATCTTCATATCAGCGACCAACCCGTCATCAGGACACTTTATCAACGCGTCGCCAGCATGCTCGCCGATGGGGTTATCGACGATGATGAGAAAATGGAGTTACTCGATACTCTAAACGCATTCTCAAATCGCGATGCCGGGACCGGTGAAATGCTGAAATCCACCTCGTTGCCGCTAGACGCGCCCCCACCAGTGCTCAGATTTAGAGGCATACGGTATTGTTTCACTGGAACGTTTAGTTTTGGGCAGCGAAAGGCTTGCGAAGCGGCCGTTACCGTCTTGGGCGCGACTACGGGAGCGTTGACGCAAAAGACAAATGTGCTGGTAGTCGGTGTGTATGCGACGGAATCTTGGAAACACTCTTCTTTCGGAAACAAGATCATAATGGCGTGCGAGTGGAGAGAGCGAGGAATCCCGATCTCAATTGTTTCGGAGCCGCATTGGACAACGAGCCTGACCGCCACTTCTGATGCTTGAATCGAAACTTGGACTCATGGCGAACCCGGGCGACTATAGGGACTGCCGATCCTTTGGTGGGCCGTCAGATCAGCAGTCCCGTGCCGGTGGAGGTTTATCCCCGGCACCATTCCGTCTCGCAATCAAGCCGACAGTCCCTTGCCATGATGTTCGGAGGGGGTGAGTTTCACCCTAGGGGATCGACGCTGGACTCGTTGGTCTTTAGAGTTTTTCTCAACGGACCGACTGAAAGAATCGCAAGCGGCTCTCCGTTGAAACTTGTTGCCCGTCAGAAAGCCGGCGCTGGCGCTTCTGCATAGGGCAGCCCGAACCGGGTTAATTTCGGGTGCGGGGGGAAATGCCTGAACTCGTTCAATTGAAAAATTCTTTCAAAAGCTATGGTTTTAGCGACAAACTAGGCGACTCAATTCAGAAGTGGTGCTCAGCGAGCATGTCGCAAGAAATTGAGTTCAGTGCACCCTGCTTTCGCGGCATTATCAAGTCGTTTTACTTTTTTATGGAGAGCAAAAATGTTTAGTAGGCGGAAGATTGTTCAAGGAATTGCAGTAACGTCACTGGTATCGCCGGTGCGAACAAGCCTTGCCTATGCAACCAGCAACGAAGAGGAGTTGCTTACTCCATTGGAAAGTCCTTTGATCAGTGATCTAACGAAGATGCATCCATTTGGGTCGCACCCGGCATCGCGTGAGGAAATTGCAAGAGCAGACGAGATCATTGCTAACACCCCTACCGGTCCACGTCCGATCGACATTGCTCAATCCTTTGTAACCAGATTTTACGCCAGCGATCCGCATGCGATTTCACAGTGGCCGAAATCACAGTCGTGGAATCCACTCATTGCCCGGTTTTTCGAAGCAACAACCCTCCACGCCAAACAGGACACTGTTGCTTGGTGCGCAGCATTTGTGAACTGGTGTTTAGAACGGGCAAAGCGACCGGCGACGAAGAGTAGCGCCTCCCAAAGCTTTGCAACGACAGAACTGTTTTCGGTGACCGATAGTCCTGTTGAGGGGGATATAGCAGTCTTCACCTGCTACAAGGAGGGCACGAACTTATCTTATGACGTCGGTCATGTGACCTTCTTCAAGGACAATGTTGATAGCAACCATATTGCCGTCATAGGGGGCAATCAGGGTGGAAAGACTCCAAGCATTATTTGCGAGAAGCAATATCCAAAAGAATTTCCGAGCTCGCGAATCGTTGGTGGAAAACGAGTCCCTGTCGAATACCGACTTAATCGTTTCCTTCATGTAATTTGAGCCTTGGGTCTACAACATGAACAGGTTCGCATCTATTGTGCTGTGCATAGCCATAGCGGGCATCTCAACTGCTGTAGCGAAGTCTCCAGCAGAGATTGCCAATAACAATGCCAGGGCGATTGTCTTCGTCAAGAAGATCAATGAGCACGGTGAGGTTATGTCTGGTACCGGCCTAATAATTTCTCACGATGGATATGTTCTCACGGCAAGTCATTTGGCACCAAGTCAGCCAGATGAAAAACTAGTGGCTACGGTAGGACAGCGTGAAGGACCAGCTTATCCATTAGAGTTTCGAGATAAGGACTCACAAAGAGACCTTGCATTATTCCAATTGCCTCAATCTTCAAGCTGTCGTTCCTCATTGATTCTTAGCAACGATCCATTGGACGATTCTCAGCATTTGGTAGCGGTAGGTTTTCCTGCGGACCGTGGCCTTTCACGTGCAACGGTAGCAATTACAAATACGCATACACCACTTGGATTTTATGCTTCTGACGGACAACTAGAAGAGGGATACAGCGGCGCACCTGTGTTCAACGAGGATGGCAAGGTTATCGGAATTGTCCAAGGGGGCACAGTTAGTGGAGCCAGAAGCAATGACATTGTTCCCATAGCTTCCGCAATAGCAATGGCCAAAAAGCTTGGAGTACGAGCAGCGGTTGGCGAGGCCGTGCCCTACGACGATAGCTGTTATGCAAGTTGTCGAGCGCCTGCGCACGGTATTGAGAAGTGGGGCCACGAAGAAGCGTGGTCGGCTAACACAGGGAAGGTGAATGGAGGGTACAATCAAACGTTAGCGTGCAATGGTTTGATTGCCGGAAAACTGGCTACGCAACCTCCTGGTTCTAGAATCGATCTTGATCTCGGAAAGGCTGGTATGTGGGAGTCATCTGACAAAGATTTTTTTGGCCATGTGACATATGTATATTATTGCAAGGGCACCCTTAGATCATCGCCGGTTTACAAGGAAAGACGTTCACCTGCCTGCCAGCTGTGGGAATAGAGAGCAACAGCCTTATCGTTGGTTTTTCACGTCTACTCCGCCAGCGCGATACGCTCATCAAGTTCGTTCGCGGCTTTCGCACCACAACGATATTGCAGGCCATCGTCGCCACGGCAGAGTTGATCGGACTCAGGTGCGTCGATCCCCGACAGACGAATGCCCTGCCCATGGATTACGATCGTGTCACCGTCGACGACGGACGCTTGGCCGACGATTGTTTCCGCGAATGCAGGTGACGCAAAACAGATTGCGAACGCGATAACGCATAGCTTACTTAGCATGGCCCATGGTTTTCCACTTGCCATCACGGATCGCCAGCATGACTTGAGCCTGCGGCGAGAGAATTGGATTTTGCTTGCTCGCTGCCAACGCTTCGACTTCGGCCCAATCGATTAGAACGGTGCCGTCGTCCTTCACTTCATAGAGTGTGGTATCGTTTAGAGATTGCGTGACTTTGACAGTCTTGATGGCTTTCGGCTCTTGGGCAGAGACGGCGGTTGCAAACATGACAAGCCAAATTAGCGCAATACTACGAGGCATAAAAGGAACCTTGCTCACTGCCGCAAGGGCAAATCAGATACAATAATTTTGTTTGCTGCTTCGCTTTGGTCGGCACCCAAGTCGGTCAAAATCTGAAGAAAAGCGTCAAAGATTCCCGCCGGATATTTGCTGGGACCTATGATGATGCGCTCTATTGAACCGGGTAGATTGAGACCGATCAGGTTTTCATGCGGAACGTCTTTTAACGGAATTTTGGCCACGATCTGTGGGACACTGCCGATTGACTCAACTTCCAACTGGATTCGTTCCGAGAGCCGAAAGGTCGGCTGATAGATCACTCGCCATTCCCGCTCTTCACTAAAACCCGGGTGTTTCGTGCATAAGACGGCGTTTCTATAGGCCCCAAATATATAGTCTCTGATAGTAGTTTCACCTGCCAGCCTAATGAAGTCGAGATTCTGTTTAATGCTATCGAGAAATCTCAAATACTCCGTATCAAACGCGAGGTCGCTCAAATAAGCGACGGGGCTCGAATACGCTTTCAACGCATCTGACGGACCAAAGAACGCATCGCCCTTGAAGACAATTGCAACGCCGGCTGTTCGTCCGTACGCCCGCCACATGGAGAGTCGTCCGTACTTATCTTCCGAAACGTCGTGTTCAGAGACGCACGCAATGTAAGTGTTGGTCCTAAAGTGAGGCAGCCAGCCGTTGAACAGGGTCTCCAATCGCTCGCAGAATCCTGGATACACGGAATCTAGTATGGCGCAGAGTCTATCCTTATATTTCTTATGAGCGCCGTTGAGGCAATCGAATCCATGTTCTATCTCACGATAGTCATTCATGCTGTGCGATTTGCGCATCCAGATTTCTTCATTCTTGATGATCTTCATCGCTGTATCTGCGTCTGTGTAATACACAAAGCGCTGTCCAACGTTAATCGCTCCAAGCGTCTGTTGAAACGCGAAAGGATTAAATATCGAGAACAGCCGTGCCTGCTCTTCAGTAATTCCCAAACGGCGATAGATTTCACTCATTAAATTCCCCTTGCCCCTATCATCTTCTTCTGGCCGGTGTGATTCCAAACTTATCCTTATCGACCGGCTCGCGAAGCTGCGGCAAGCCTTTCAGCCGATCCGGATAAATGAACTCTTCGCCGCGTAGCCATCGTCCACCGAAGTGGTCCCAAAACGAATCGCGTCTAGCTGAACCGTGAACTCATAAACACACCACGAGCCGTCGCGTTGAATACGCTCGCCCGTCCCGTCAAACGGGGATGCTATTCATTTTGCAAACCGCGTCGATGAATCCCCAATGCGCGCGAATATAGCTGTCTTCAAGCGCGACGTGATAAGGCCGCACGCTTCGCCACCGATATTCACCGCCGCCCCGTTGGTGAAAATCTTTTCGCTGCATCATGAAGGTCGTCACGACAGGGCACACAGGCAAGCGGCACGCCCTTTGCCTCACTGAAGACAAACAGCCCCGCTCCGTCCCGGTGGACTTGCCAGGGCGGTGGAAAACGTCGTGGGGGATGGCTTGACTCCATGAGAACATAATGAGAACGATATTTTGCCCGGTCAAGACGGAATCAACGGCATGAAGGCCGAACGACAGCCCGATCAAGCGGAAGCCGAGAGTTTGGAAGCCGCAGTAGCGCAGGCGATTGAAGCTTGTGACGGTGATCTGCGCGCGACGATCCGGGCGTTGCTCGTGGCGAACGAATTTTTGGAGACACAAATTTCGCACGGCTACCGGCGCGGCGTGAAGCACGGAAGGTCAACTGCTATTCGGGATAATGCAAATGGGTTGGCGCTCGCAAGAGAACTATGAACTGACGAACGAACGCGACTTCAATCGTCTGCCATGGCGTGATCGGAAGATCATCCAACGAGCCGGATGGATTGCAGCGCTAGCGATCGTGTTCGTCTGGATCGTGACCAGTCGTTTCAGGTGAGCGAGTTCCCCCCAAATTTGAAAACGAAAGCTGGCGAGGGATCGGTGAGGTCTATCAAAACACTTCCGCGCTCGAACCAGTTAAGCTAGATTCCGCACCCTCCCTGAGAGGCCCCTTGGGATCAAACACATGAAGGACCTGAAACTCTACCTGGACAAGCTTCACGCTGATGCCGAGCATTGCATCACCATCAGCCAGACAACCCTCAACGATAAAAAGCGCGAAGTCTTCGAGGTGCTTGCAACGACTTACCGCAAACTCGCCAGCGATATCGAAGCCGTCATGGCGACGAACGCAATTTTGGATGAAGAGCGCGACAAGCGACTGATCGGACTTCTCGGCAAGGACGAGAACCCTGCTGAGAGCATCGACGAGATCACCAGGCTGTTGGGACAAGCGCCTGACGAATCCAAGCCGCCAGGAAAGTAGGAATACGCCGGCGCAATCTGTGTTTCGCTGTCTAGTTCTATTCCAGCGGCTTGATGCTCTCCCGTCTGACGAGATCGGGCTAAACAACGCGAAATGAGCTGCGGTGGTGAAGCTAGTTGCATTCAAAAGCCTGATCAACCCGGATGAATGACTGAGGACGGCCCGGAACCCCTCCTAACCCTGCGCATTATGGCTGGGACGGCTCTTTCGCCGCCGTCCAGGATGACGAACCTCTGCCCGCCGGAATGGCGGGCTTTTTTTGTCAGGAACGACTCTCGATTGCGGGCATTACTGGTCCGGAGGGGTTCGATGGCCTAAGCCCCTGTCTACTTGGAGAACTGTCATGCGCCGCGTGCTGGTTATTGCTGCCTGTATGGCGTATTTGGTCGGAACCGCCGCCAGCGCTCAGACAATTTCGGAACCAAAACGGCAAGATAAGTCCGAACATAACACTGGCAGGACGGAAACGCCGGAGAACAAGGGTCATCTCCAACCGCAGGGGTCAACCGGTCCTGTTGACACCAGGTCCGGCGGCGCGCCTGCGGAAAGTCCGCAGGGCGACACTCCACCCGGCATGCAGTCGGCGCCAGAGGGCTCTTCAAAAACAACGGTCGAACCAAAGTAGGTCGGTGGGGTTCACGCCCGTGCACTCGCCGGCAATGAAAACACCCAATATAGCGGCGGCACCTGACGCGGCCCTACGAGGCTTGCCCTATTCGGGCGCGATCGGCGGCAAAAGCGCGACCGGCGGCGCGACGCCGTAAGCGGCGGGTCTCTGCTGACCATCCGTCTTTCTGACGACGCCCGCCGTGGTATCCCGCACTACCGTCGCGAACGTCTGGTTGGGCGTGGTCAGTGTTTCGAGAAGAGCGCGCACGAATGGACTATCGAGACCCTCGCCATCGAGCGCGGCTTCGCCCGGGGCTGTCGAATACAGCACCACGCTGTTAGACGCGACAGTTGCCATGGTTGCCAGGCCAGGATGCAGTCGCGGCAGCGCCGCATCCTTCTTTTGCGAAGCAGCCGCACGCGATGCCACCACCGCGCGCGCTTCAGCAAAGGGATCATCGCGGCAAGCATCGACGATCACCAGCGCGCCACGCTTCGCCCAGGCGGCGGCAGCGGTAAGGTCGGTGAGTGCTAGCGCGCCCGTCTTGAGGTCATCATCGCTTTTCGGTGCGGCATCAACCGGGATCAGATAATTGACGCCGGCAGCTTCGACACCATGGCCGGCGTAGAACACAAGCACGACATCCGCCTGCGCTGCTTTTTTAGCGACCATTGCGGGCACGCTGCGCAGGTCCGCCACGTCAAGATTTTCGGCAATCTCGACCGCGTCGAATCCCATGTCGGCCAGCGCATTGGCCATCACTGCGGCGTCGCGAGGTGGATTCGGCAGGCTCGCGAGCGTGCGGTAATCGCCTTGGCCGATGATCAGTGCGATCCGCTTCAAGCCGTCCGGCGAGCCTTTGCCCGCCGTCACGCCGACGTCGAAGGCGCTCCGGAATGGGCCAGCATCGCTGCGCTTCATCGGCGTCGTCAGTTGCTTTAGTCGGAAAGAAGCCAGCATCCTCTCGTAAAGTTTCGGCGTCGCTTCTGTCGCCGCCAGGATGCGCTTGTAGAGTGCAATAGCTGCGGCCCGATCGCCGCGCGTTTCCGCGACACGGGCGAGGCCGAGCACGCCGCCCCAGTTGTCTCCGGCGAGTTGGCCGGCGTCGCGATAATGCTCCTCGGCGGCGGCAGGGTTTTTCAGCTTTTCGAGCGCCAAATCTCCGGCGCGTACCAAAAGGTCCGCGTTCGTCACGGTCTGGGTGACCGCGGTCATATCGCCACCTTCGCGCGCCGCGGTCAGCAGATCGTCATAAGCCGCCTTGAGATCACCAGCACGCAACTCGACTTCGGACTTATGAATCAACGCAAGCCGCCGAAATGGCGGCCCGAGGGCCGCCGCCGCGATAAAATCAGCCCGCGCGCGGACCAACAGGCCCAGCCTGCGCAACAGGGTGGCGCGTGCGGACAGGGCGACGCCGCTAGCAGGATCGATTGCGACGGCGCGGTCGAGATCGGATAGCGCCGCGTCGATATTCCGGGCCCGTTCGTGTTCGAGGGCTCGTTGAACGTAAGGCGTTGCCGAACCCGGCGCTGCATCAATCGCTTTGCCGATGTCTACCTGGGCTTGAGCCGAATTTCCGAGAACCTGGTTGACGGTGACGCGCAATGCCAACGCGTCGCCCTTCATTGGGCCATCGAGACCGATCGCTGTTTCGATGTCGGCCAGAGCTTGACGCAGTTGTCCGTGCTTCGGAGGGCTGTAGATCGGCGCACCTTGCTCGTCGGTGTCCTGCGCCATGCCGGACTGCACAACCTGAAGGAAACGCATCAGCCCCCGAAAGAACGCGGCTTTCTGACGATCGGAGGCGTCTGCGGTGCCGGAAAGAACACGACTGCACGCCGATTCCGCGGCAGCAAGTTCCGATGCCGATAGCATCGCCGTTTTCACGCGAGTATCGGCGCATCGCGCCATATCCGTCTCAGCCTGAGCCCATGCCGTTGTTGCGGAAACCGCACCAACAGCAATACAGCTAACCACAGCGAAGAACGTTGATCGCAAAATCCTAGTCATCGACCGGAGTGTAATGGGTTGCAAAATTCTGTCACGCTCTCGACGGAAGAAAGCCGACGCAGATATCAACAATCGCTTGTGCCGCTAGCATGGGGGTCAATCGCTCAGATAACCCCCTTTGCTCGGCCTCAAGACCCGCGAGTCGAGGACTGGAAGCATGAGTTATGGTGATGTATACAACAAGTTCGTGTAATAATTACTCAGTAGCATGATATGAACTGGTACGCGCGCCCCGTTTTCTTTGTCGAAAACGTCGAGAAAGGTGTTCAGTTTTACAAACAAAAACTCGGTTTTGAGGAAGGGCCGTCATACGCAGAAAACGGAAGGCTTCTTCTTGGAGACGTTAAGCGAAATGGATGCACTTTGATGCTCAACTGCCAGCAGCCTCAAAAGATAGGCACGGGCAGATTGTTTATTTCGCTGAACGACGACGAGTTTGAAAAATTAAAACTTGAGTTTGAGAAGCGCGGCGCTCCCATCGAACAGGGGTGGTGGGGCACAGACTTGATGGTGGTCAAGGACCCCGACGGGAACGAGTTGTTTTTTCCCTACCCATGATTACCAGCTTACCTTGCCTGAGGCATCTCATCTATGCGGCTGGGAGTAGCCGCCGGTGACACCGTTTGATCTCCCAAGGCCGCTGTTATTCGGAACGAGCATGTTGCCCTCCATGCCTTTTGTTTAGTGACCGCTGTTAAGCAGCGGGCCGGTGGTGGAATCCGACAGTGCTCTGGTATCAGCCGGGAGGCGACCTCCCCAGCGCGTGACGCACTCCTTTCCACCGTGCGGAAAGGAACCGGCACATGACTTAATGACAGCCCTTCGATCATTGAAATTGGCAGCTTTCTTGCCAAGTCGTGCTTAAGGCTCGGGTTGGGCCTACGAGTTGTATCAAAGCAGTGCAGCCAGGAGTGCTCAAATGAAACAACGCTTCGTTTCTGGGACGGACTTCGATCTCCCAAATGATGAAAAGGTGTGGTCATTAATCAGCGACCTCGACAGGGCTGTGCAACAACTGGATTGCGACATTCTGGCGGAAGAAAAGCGAACACTGGTTTTTGATCCCGACAACTCCGCATACCCCACGCTGGCGCGATCGCTGAGGACAAGGCGCGACAATCTCAGGGCAACGATTGCTACACTCAAGGCTGGCGGACCTGCGGTCCAATCGGCGGCCTGATCGCAGCACCGCTGGCGATCTTGAGGCTGGGAAGGTCTCGCGCGCGAATCCAATCATCGGCACGGGCCAGCCGGCGATGGTTCGCCATCCGATCCGCCAGGTCTCTCGGGGTGCGAGGCATCACGATGCTCCACATGCGACACAGAAATTGTAGTGCTCGCGCCGGCCGTTGGAAGTCCGGTATTGAGGGGGCTAGGTCGGTTTTTCGCTTTCAAGGTCGTTCCTCTAGTGCCGTGCCGACGATCATGAAGAGGATGGATGCTGCCAATCGCGTTGGGGCTAATCATTCATCGTCAGTCAGAAGAATTAATGTCGTCGACCTTGCCTTGCACCATGGCGAGATATGGTCTGTAGACGAAAGGCACCCAAAAGGTTGTTTCACCCGCAGATGTTCGCTCTTCAAAGAAGCCAACGTCTCGAAGCTTTCTAGCAATCCGCAGCGACTCTTCTTCCGTCGTTTTCCAGCGGCGAGCGAGAGATGCAACGTTCTGCTCGGTTTTATCTTCACGCAGGGCTTCGATATAGGAGCGCAATTCCGCGTATTCCGCGAACAATACGCGAGACACACGATACTCAGACAGAGCCGGCAGAGCCTCTTTAAACGACGCTCTGTCGAATAGAAGGTCATCGGGAGGCTCGTCCTCACCTCGCTCTAGCCGCTGACTCTGGACCTCACAGACTTTATTCAAAAAAAGAATGATGTCCCGTGGTTGGCTTTCTTTCGACCCGTCCGCTGTCCGTTTTAGAAGCCAATCCAATGTCGTCGACTGCTTCTCGCCCAGTTCGACTTGCTCGGGAAAAAGTCGTGCGAACAGTTCATCTTGTTTACTAGACGAGTTGAGAATTTCGTTTTGATCGATATCAAAATTTCTCACGAGGTCGGCGTTGCTTAAAAGACGTCGCAAAATTAGATTTTGCAGTGACTGCTTATTCCACTTGATGTGCATGTCTCGCGACAAATGCGTTGCCTCACTGAATCCTTCTTCTGTTACCCGCTTCCAAATATCGGTCCGTAGAAATATTTTAAGCGAAATTCGCGTATGGCTTCTCATATCCCTGTAAGCACGAAATAACGCCCGAATGGCATTCTTCTCTAACTCTGAGGAATCGTTAAATGCCACATCAAGTCGATCGATCGTGAACCATACGTCATAAGCGGCGGCCTCCAGTGCAGACGAGGCAAGAGCGAGCAATTCGTCGATAGACTGATATCCATCAGCATGCTCATCTATGGCAGGCTCTCTAAACACGATCTTCGCAGTCACGCCGGTAGGCAAACCTGAATTTGGCTCAACCTTGAGACCTGTTTCTAAGCTCTCTGGCTTGAGAGCTATCGAAATATAGCGGCGAACAGACGCGAGCACACTGCCTAAGCCCGTGCGCTTGTCGGGCAGCAACTTATGGGTTACGAGCGCAGATCGAAGCTCCTGGCCGAACTGATTGTCAATGCCGTACTCGTCAAAGGTGCGCCCAAGCAATGATAAAAAATAAAGCTTCCAAATCGCTATAAATTCCCGCTCCGATGTAGGCGGATTCGTCTCCAAGTCTCGGAAAGCCGGAGCGCCCTGCGGATTTTCAGCAGGAATCAGAAGCACGCGCCGATCGAAAAAATCACTGACACTCTCTTGAATCAGAAAGTATAGCGCACTTTTCCCGGCTCCTTTGGGTCCGTAGATAATATCAATCTCGCCATTGTTTATTCGATCCCACGCCTGTGTCTTAACAAAATATCCTTTGAGGGCTTCACGTTCTTCTTCTGCAACTTGATTACCAAAGCTCAGCTTTCTGAGGCTGTCCTTTTTAATGCCAGCGTCCATCGAGCTTTGCCTCTTCGATCGTCGGGGAGTCCGACGTCGATTAAAGCACTTCGGCATGAAGTAGTCATTTACAGATTTTACGGTGATCGTCGTTACTCTGCTCAAATCATATTCAAATCGCCCGACGCCCAGTTACGACGCCTCGCACGCACTCCCACCTCGCTCCATCTGATTTTGTCTAAGACGAGAAGATTGTTCGCCTGTCATAGCTCAATCACTCAAAAACCCCCGTTGCTCCGCCTCAAGCTCTGCGAGGAAGCGGCGCATCCGATTGTCAATCTGGTCCGCGATCGCCTGCGGATTCCCGCCCGTGATGTGGAACGTCGGGGAGAACGTCACAGGACCTCGGTTCATCGTGTTGTTCGGCGACTCCGTCGTCATCGCAACTCCATCAGCGAGCACCCTGCGCAGCCTGTCGTTGGTCTCGATCCGGCCCGACATCCCAGGCACGAACAACTCCGGGCCACGCTCGCCGACAAGGTACGGCTTGCCAAAGCTCACCGGCCCGCCGAGAGCGCGAGCGCCGGAGATGGGAACGGATGGGGTTGGTGCCGCTGCGGGAGCCCCGCTCGGGCCGTTCATCATGCCGCCTACGACGCTGCCAAACGTCGGGAGCTTAAAGTTTGAAAAGAGCGACGCCAGATTACCAAGACCTGATACGATACCCTTCAGGATCGCAGAGCCGATCATCCTGCCTAGACCTTCCCAACCACCAGACCTCCACCTCTCAATGACCTGATTAACGACCTGAGACACTTGATCGACGATATGACTGAAGCTGTTCACAAGGCCGGCAACGGCTGACCCGGCTGCGTCGCCCCAGCCCCTCCATGTGTCGGCGCTGAGGCTCTTCGTGAGATCGGAGAACCACGAATAGGCTTCCTTCGCCTTGTCGATCAGCCATTGCCCATTGCCCTCTGCGCCGGGGGCAAGGTTCCTCATGAGGGACTGCTTGAACGAGTCAAAGAACGCCGGCAGGTTCTTCCAGTTGTTGTAGATGAACGTCCCTGCCACCGCCAGGCCGGTGACGATGGTACCGGGGACCGTGAGCATCAACGCTCCGCGCATGAGCACGGCCGCGCTCGTTACCGCCCGCAGCGGCCACAGGAGCAGTTTCACGGCACCGGCCAGAAGGCGGAACGGTGCCAGCGCAACACGGCCGACCGCGCCGAGCGCGAACATCAGCGGCCCTGCGGCTGCGGCTGCGGCGGTGAGAGCAACGCCCGTCTTCAGGAGTGCTGGGCTGGTAGCGGCGAGCGACTTAAATGTGTCCGCGAGCCGTTCGAACCCCGTCGTGATTGAAGGGGCCATGACATCGAAGAGCGTATTGCGCAACGACTTCCAGGCTGCATCAAGCTGACGCAAGGTCTTCGGCAGCCCTTGGTTCTTAATCTCGAACCGGCTTTCGGCGTAACCCGGCGCTTCCCTTACAATCTGACTGAGCAACTCGTTCAAGTCTGACTTGAGCAGCGCCAACATGCGGACGCTTTGCCTACCCTCGAATATTGTGGCCAAATCGCCCTGATTGGCCCCCTTCGCGCGAAGGTCGGTTAGGAACTTAACCATATCGACCTTGCTGCCAGACAGCGCGTAAGCATCGTCAACCGCGCGCATCACAGTCTCACGGTCCGTCGCCGACTCCGCACCGACCTTTGCGACCACGGCGTCATAGATCGCCTTGCGCTGCTTTTCCGGCGAGCCCTTGTTTTGGGCAAGCGCCTGATCGATATCCTTTTCGCGTCCGGTCATATCGATGCCGGCCGAACCAAGCCCCGCGATGACGCCAGCGCCGCTGCGCTTGCCACCGCCCACGTAATCGCCGTAGTTGAGACCGAGTCGCGCTATCGTCGCGAGTCCGCCCTTGGTCGGCTTGACCATGCGGACAAAAGCCGAGCGCATAGCGACGCCAGCCTCTGAGGCAAGCTGACCTTCGCGCGCGAGAGCAAGAATCATGGCGTTCGTAGATTCCACGCTGCCTCCAGCCGCAGCCGCAGCCGAGCCAACGAATTTAAAAGCCTCGGCAACGTCCTTCGTGCTGGCAACGGACTTCACCGCTGCAAAAACAAGGTTATCGACAACCCGCCGACTGCTTTCCGTCGCTGCTTCGACCGATGACATGCCGAGCTTGTATTGAGTAACGATCTTGCTGACGTAACTGCCAAGCTCAGCACCCGTCATATCTTCGGCGAGGGTAGAGCCGCTCAGGATAGCAGGAAGCGAACCCTTCGCAGCGGTGGCGTCAAATCCCGCTTTCAAAAGCTCGTTGAACGTGCGCAGGATGCCCGTCGCATCGCCAAACTTTGCAGCGATGGAGTCGGCGAACGCTTCCACGTCCTTGCGCTTGTCATGCGGCAGATCGCCGATTGCCTCGATAGTGTTCCCGGCTTCGGCCCTCTCTTTTGCGGCCTTGACCATACCCGCAAAGCCATAGACCGCCGGCATCGTGACACCAAAGGTCAAGTTGCGCCCGGCTCGCTGCACCTTCTCTAGATGCTTTTGCGTCGCCGCGATGATGGCCGCGAAAGGCGCGTTGATCTTCGCAGCCAATCCGGTCGCTACCGCTTCCAGCGTGCGGATTTGCGACTTCGCGCCACTGACCGCGCCGGCGAGAGATGGCAAAACCTTGCCGCCGATGTTGACTGATACGGAGAAGCCTGTTGCCATGGTCGTTACTCGAATGAATTAGGAGAGCGCGCCACATCGTCGAGAAGCGCACGAATCAAATCACCGGCACGTTCGGCGTCCGAAGGTGCAAGCTGACGAATGAGTTTTCGGGGGACGCCGTATACGCGCGCCAGAGACAGAATCACGCGTGGCGCGTTGTGACATTCGAAGTTCGCGATGGCGTCGTATGACGCCACCGCCAAACGTTCATAGAGCACCCCATCAAGCTCGACGGGATGCTCCAAAATGATCTCGGGACCGGTCACGTTCATGACCGGGGCCAGGCGGCCGTGCCACCGGCAAAAGCAGGAGGAAGCACAATCGTGGAAAGCGGCAACTCATAGTGACCGGCCGGATGCCTACGGTACAAAGTCTCGTAGCCGGTAACGCTGTCGGCGACGCGGTTGTTCTTTAGCGCCGTGTTGACGCTGTTAGTTTCGTCAGCGATCTCGTTGAGGCGCGCGAAAATGTCGCCCATCTGAGATGCCAACTTGTCAAACTCGGTCAAAAGCTTCTTACTTTCCACGGTATTTGCCTTCCGGCACGCTTCGACACGGCTGCGCAGAGCGTCGTTCTTGGCCGCGATCTGGGCGGCTTCCTCAGTGGCGATGACGGCGGGCAATTCTGCGGCAAGCGTGTTTGCGCGAACCTCAAGGCGAGTGATAGCGCGACGGAGTGCGGCGACATTCGACTCGGCGGCGAGGTGCTGTTCGTCGGTCATGACGGCAAGGCCGCTCAACATGCCTTCGATCTTATCGCGAAGTGCGGCGGCCTCGTTTTCGGCCTTCTCGATTTCGTTGCGGATTCCAGCGCTGGTGACAGCGGTCTTGCTGCCGAGCAGCTTGTCGATGAAGTTCATGTCTCAATCCTCAGTTCGGGCAGGTGGTGAACGCGTCACCGGTCCGGAGCCAGTTGTGGAACGCGACGTGCTCGACGTGCGTTGCGAATGTGAGATTGTTGGCCATACCGTTGCGCGAAAGGAATCGAGCGTCCTCAAGAGATTGTCGCGCGGATGAGAGGTTGGCGGTTGCCGCCTGAAACTCGCGAAAAAGGGATTGCTTCCGAGCACTCATGACGGAGATTCCTTGATGGGGCTTTGCCGTCGGCGATGGAGCGGCAGGTTTTGGCTGAGGGGGCGCTACCGGCAGCGATGCGCTGACCTGCTTTTGGTTGGCAATGAACTTGCTGAGCGGTTGATCGATGTAAGCACTGAGGCCCATTGCTAACCTCCGCCCCGACGCGCGTTGAGCCAGGCATCCAAATCGGCGACTTCAAACCGTCTAATGCCATGCAGATTGACGTGTGCGGGTGCCCGCCCGGCGCGAACGTATGCGCCCAACGTAGACGGCGAAACACCAAGATATGCAGCGGCCTTGCGCTGGCTGAGAGACTGTTTGGACATTGAAGTTCGAACCTTTCGAGCCGCCGAGCGGTGGGAAGAGGACCACCGCCCGGCTACTGGACCCACGAAACTTGTCTTCGCTGACAAAGACAAAGCCTGAGCATCATGAGCGATCCGCCCGGATCGAACAGACTGGTTTGGTAGCCCTTAAGCGACGTTCTTGCGACGGCGACGGCGAGGCGTGTTGTCGTTGGCGGCGCGGGGGTTGCGCGCCTCACGTTCGGCGAGCGCCGCGTGCTTTTCTTCGGCGCTCATACAGAGCAGCTTTTGCTCGACACCGATCGCGATCAGAGCCGCCATCGTTTGGGGCATCGTGAGGTCGAGCTTCTTGGCGATCGTGACAAGCTCGCCTGCCGTGTCAGCAGTCAACGTCTCAAGCGCAGGAACGGGACAGAGAGACCACCCGAGGAATCCGAGCACAGCTTCAAGCGACTCCAGAGACGGACGATTCTTGCGACGCCACTGCTTGACGGTGGGCCTACGGACTCCAGACCCAACCTCCAACTCGTCGTAAGTCACATGCAGCCGCGCCATCTCTGCGAAGACTAGCTTCACATGCGGGCTGACGCCGCGATCAGGCGTCGTGACCGTGCGCGGATTTTTGTGGCGCTTCCGGCGGTGCGTGACTCGCGCGGCGCGGAAGTCAGCCGGATAGAGGGGTGTGGTGGTCATCTGGCGTCCTGATGGGTTGAGGCACCACCAAGATCGGCCAAAAGGATACCGCGCACAGGCCCAAAGGAATCGCCCCAAAGCGCACGCGCCATACACCAATTCCCTCTCGCGAGAACAACAACCCAACTTCATGCATTTGCATCTAGTTGGATCGGGGGGTCGCGCGTCACCCGTGGCCCTGCCTATCTGGAAGGACCCAAATACCTTTGTGCGTTGCGATGAAAGGAAAATATTCTCTTTTCGTGATTTGATGATCTTTCGCGCATTCGTCGCTTTTAGGGCTGGTTCCGTATCCCGGATGCTGCGCATAGCTCCGGTTCGGCCGCGTTAAAAGGGTCGGTCTGGGTGCCCGACTTCGACATTATCGATGTCGTTCGCGGCTCGCTTCGATCGACTTTGCTTTCGTCGGCCCCTCGATCTCAATCGCTTCCGTCATTCAATCCGAACCGCGCGCCAACTTGCGAGCATTCGTTCGTTGCGCTCGATCTTGCGACGGCTTCGCGATTAATTGCGCTTTCGTTTCGAAAACGCTGCCGCTCAAGTGCGCTTCCGATTGATTTCATGCGAAAGGTCTTCCGGCTTGGCTAAGCCCACCCGAAGGTGTTCCGTGAGGTTGCAGTTCACCGACGCCGACCGCAGGCGACGCCCCAGCCAAGCCCGAGCATCGCCGCCACCGAAGAGCCCAACAGCACGCCGAGCTTTGCCGCGGCCAGCAGGTTCTCATCGGCAAAGGCAAGCATGGTGATGAAGATGGACATGGTAAAGCCGATACCGGCCAACAGACCCACCAGCAGGATGCCGTCCCATGACACGCCTGGCGGCAGCCGGCACCAGCCCATTCGCACCATGAGCCAGGTCGCGCCGATTACACCGAGAGGTTTGCCTGCAACGAGAGCGATGGCGACGCCGATCATAACCAGTTGCGCACCGGTGGTGCCGAGATAGACCCCATCAAGGCTGATGCCCGCATTCGCGAGCGCGAAGAGAGGCATAACGCCGTAGGCGACCCAGGGATGCAGCGCTGTCTGTACGCGCACCACTGGCGGCAGCATCTCCCGATTGGCGAGACGCAACTGCCGCCGAGGGTGAGCCAAACGACGCGCATCCTTCGCCGACACGGCGTCGTGGTTCCGCAGATCCTCGGAAATACGGGACAACACCTCTATCGGCTGCTCGCGCATTGGAATGGACATCACCGGCGTCATCAAGCCGAGCACGACGCCGGCAAGAGTCGGATGGACTCCGCTGACCAGCAAGCCGATCCAAATGACCGCACCCGGAACCACATAAGCATACGCTGAACCCACGCCGATCCGTTGAAGCCCAAACACCATCACGACGCCGAGGGCGGCGATCGCAAAACCGCCGGGATCGAACCCGCCGGAGTAGAAGAAGGCGATAATCAGTACAGCCACGACGTCGTCGATGATCGCGAGTGCGAGCAGAAAGACGCGCACGTTGCTGGGGATCGCGCGGCCAAGCAGAGCGAGCACACCCACGGCGAAGGCGATGTCGGTCGCCGTCGGCACCGCCCAGCCGTGGGGGTGACCCGCGTTAGTGTTCAACGCCAGATAGATCAAGGCTGGAACGATGACACCTCCGGCCGCCGCAGCGACTGGCAGGATCGCCTGATCGAGTTTGCTCAGCGCCCCTTCATGGATCTCGCGCCGGATCTCCATTCCGACAACCAGAAAGAAGACTGTCATCAGCACGTCGCTGACCCAGAAATGCAAGGACTTCACATAAACGAAACTACCGATCCCGATCGAGAGCGGCAGATGCCACAGATCGTGATAGCTTTGAGCAAGAGGAGAGTTGGCCCAGATCAGCGCAACAGCCGCCGCGATCAGCAGCACAACGCCGCTAGCAGCTTCGATGTGCAGAAAGCGCTCCAGCGTCGCAAGGGCTCGTTCGGCGAGAAATTGTGCCCGCGGCAGGTCGCGAGGAGAGGTCTGTCGATCCATTGGTCACGCGCGCTCCACGCGGCGGCCCGACCAGCGCATGACCTGTTTCGCTGCACGACGCCGCAAAACACCCAAGCGCTGTTATACATTACGATCGCGACGTTTCAAACGCGGGAGGGATACCCCCCCATGGCCTGGGAGCGGCGGTCAATGTCGCCGACCCACCGATGGCGACCGGCCAAATCGCGGGCATTGGTTGGCGGGTCTCAGCGCAGAACCGGCGCACCTCGTTCTGTGACTGCTCGATATGGGCATTCTGCTCATTCTGAATGGTCATGCGGCCAATTTCCACCATGGTTCCGGTAGCGAACAGTTTTGGCGAATATGTTCGCGAACATGTTCGTTATTTTTTTGTTCGGGGTATTCTCTAAGCGAACAGGCGAACAGTACAGTACACCCCCCTTAGGGGGGTGTACGCTGTTCGCTGTTACGCGATACCGGTTCGGTGATCCTTAATGTTGTCGTTCGCGGCCTTTGGGTAGAACCATTCGCCGATTTCGTCCGCAGCCTTTGTTCGAATATCGCGAATGATCCTACGAACCATAACTTCCCTCGATTTCTCCGTGGCGTGCGAACTCTTGTCTTGCTCACGGAGAATGATCTCCCTCAAGCGGGAGGCGTGAACTGCGGTCTGCCCATTGTCAGGATTTACCTCTCCCTTCTCCTTGATCGCGGTTTCGAACAACCGGACAGCGAGCACCGGCTTCTTGCTGGTCAACTTGCTGCAATCATCGGAATCGGTTGCAGCCTCATCGCGAATGACGACCGGCGCGTTCGTAACCTTTCCGTTCTCGTCAGTTCCAAGCTCGACTGATTTCATGGTGTAGGCCGTAATCTTCCCCTCTTCCTGGTCGTTTGCTCCATCGCAGCGCAGCGTGCAGCGCTCTTTGTTTTTCCACACGATAAAGGAGACATCCACAGCGCCGTCCAGGTCGATTGCGCCCTTGGCACGGTCCTGCTCCCAAGGGGTGTGGTGGATGACAGTGACGTGAGCCCCGGTCTTTTCAATGATCGTATCGACAGCCCGAATGAACTTGCCCATGTCCTGGGACTTGTTTTGGTCTCCACCTCCGAAGGTGCGCGATAGGGTGTCCACAATGATCCAGACCGGGGGCAGGTCGCAGTCCTTGCCTAACTCCACGATACGTTCAGCCAAGGTCACGGCGTCCGCCAGGCCGTTCGTAAGGTCGGCCGCCCCCTCGATTACGGCTACGGCAACACCCGACACATTATGGTGCTTGCGAAACGCCATCATGCGACGGCGCGTGGTCGCTCCACGTTCCGCCGCGAAATAAACGACCAGGCCCTTTTTGACCTTGCGCCCGTGCCATTCCATGCCAGCCCCGACATGACAGGCCGCGTCCGTGAAAATGACGCTCTTTGACGCTCCGGGTTTTCCGACTGCGTAGGAAAACTCCCCGGCGGCAATAAAGCCTTCCACCACCCATTCCTTTGCGGCTGTCTCTTCGATGTCGTCGAACATCGTGACGCGGAACTTTTCGTGCTTACGGGCGGCGGTTGGGCCGCTCCCAATGCGCGACCCGATATCGTCATCGGCGATTGAAGCGTCTTCCGAAACAATCGGACGCAACATGCCGCTATTGATGCCGCTGGCGATTGTCTTTTCAACGGCGGCGGCACCGTCCTTCATAAGCCCATTGCGATGGCAGGCGCTTGTCAACGCCGCTTCGACTTCGGCGCGCTCGATCGCATTCCCGGCAATGTGCCCGCCCATCGTGTAGGCAACCTTATTGAGCATGTCGTTCCGACCACCGCGAGTCTCGCGGGCAAGTTCGCTGGACAGTTTGTCCAGCACCGCACGGGCATAAAGCGATGACTCGTCAACCGAGTGCGTCGGCGCGACTTCAAGATTCCCGCGCTTGACGCTCCCCCTCACAAGATGGGTGGGAGGATTCGCAATCCAGTCGGGCGGAAACGGAATATCCTTCAGATAATCGTCGCGGCTCACTGGATCACTTCCCAAAACTGCCCGGTGTGAAATACTGAGGGCGGGCAGATGACGTACCCGCCATCGCCGCGCACCTCGATTCCCTTGCGCTTGAACTTGAAACTCGGCCTCCCGCCCGGTGGGGCACGGTAGTAGACATGCAATCCGCCCGACCACGTGCGGACTACGCAGATACTTTCAGTCAGGCTGAATCCTTCGTCCGCGAGGGCTTTCACGTCAGCGTCGCCATCGACTCCATGCCCTTCGATGGATTCGATGTCGACGACGATTACACCGTTGACGACCCCGGTGGGCAGACCGATCATCGCTGCGGGGCCAGCCCCATTGAACATCCTTGCGACTTCGCTCACATCGGTGGACGCATCCTTAAACCCGTGGGCCGTGAGCGGAGTCTTATCGGCGGGCCTGCACGGAAACACAGCGAACCCACGCCGAGCCAGAGTCACAGCCGCCGCCCGAGGATCGGCGGGCAAATCGGAAAAGAGGTGCACCGTTCAAGCCGCCAAGGTGTACGCGCGGTTCGGATCGGCGAGCAGAATTTCGGCAGTCGCCCTCATTCGATCCTGAAATGAGCCGGTGGTTAGGTCCGCTGCGGCCTCAAAGTCCCACCGGTCGCCCGTCGCCTCCGTGCGACCGTCGCGAGTCACGATGGTGAACTCGAAATAGTCCCGGTGGTGGAACGGCAAGCGCCGGGTGGTGAAGCGCCAAGCTGCCTCCGGGTGGTCACGGAAAAATTCCGCGTCGCTCTCGCCGCGAACCACGATATGCCACCGACCGTGAAACCTCACGCAAAACGTGCCGGGCTGCACATCGACAGGACGTAAACGACCGCTCTTCAGGAGGATGAAATATCGCGGTCGATCGGAATTAGCTTGATGCGCACGGTTGCGCTCGGTATAAGAATGCACTTTCAGAAACTCCAAGATTAGGGTCGCGGCGCTGGTACGCTTTGCGGCCCTTTTTTTTGTTTGCGATTACGGCTCAACTCGGCGCGCAGCGCGCCACAATTCTACATCCCTTCGCCGATAGCGAACACCGCCGCCGGGCAGACGATAGAACGCCGGCCCTGTGCCTTCGCGCCTGTATCGCTGCGCCGTAGGTGGCGACACACGCTCTTCCGCGCAAAATTCTGCGTTGGTTATCGACTCTTCTGACATTTGTGCTCTCCTTTCTGCGCTACATACACATGAACACTCGTGAACGATGTTGAACAGCCAGATCGAATAGCCCTAAAACGAACTCCACCGACCACGCCGCAGAGTGCCGCGTGGGCTCGGAGAAGAAAGCGCCCGGCACATGTCCGGGCGCGGTTTTTTTGAATCAGGCTCTTCCCTGTGCCTCGGTCGCGATCTTGATCATGGCAGCCGAGGCAAACCGTGCCTGCATTGGGCCAAGTGTCACCTTCTTGCCTCCCGCCGACGCCTTGTCGATTGCACTGCAGAGGCCGTAGAAAAAATCAAACGGATCATCGAGTGAATTTATTATTTCTGTCGGGTCGCTTTGCAAGAAAGCGCGGTCTATCTTGTCAATGCTCATCAGTTGGTCTCCTTCGGTTTTCGGCCAACAGGCCATCGTTCCGTGCCGAGGTGTTCGGCGCGGTGTGCTGGTGAATTGTCGGGGAGGGTGCCCGCCCGGAGGCGGGTCGGGAGTTCTAGACCGCTTCCGCCGTGAGTTGCTGCAAATAAGCGGCCAATGCTCGCCTAGCTACGCGGGGCTGGCAATGCTCGCACTTGCAAGCCTCCGTAGCGTCCACGTCGGCGATAAGATCGCGCACAACGGCCGCTTCGCGCTTCAAGAACTTTGCTCGATTCTTCGTAGCGATATTTACGATGTTGGTCATAGTTCAGTCCTTCTTTTGGTATAGGCCATCGTTCACGCCGAACCATTCGGCGCGTTGATAAAGACTTCGAATTTTCCGGTTTGCCCGCCCGGAGGCGGGGATGTGGTTAGGCGAGCGCGGTGTCTACCATCGGGCCTCCCTCACGCCGCACGCCTGGCGATGCCAGCGCCGACCATGCGGTTGCGAAACTCCTCGATCTCATTGGCATCCCAATAGCGGCGGCTCCGAATGACGGTGGGTTGCGGAAAGCCAAGCGACTCGTCTTGAAGCCAGCGCCAAATGGTCATCTGACTGACTCCTCCGAATAGGGCACGAACTTCTTTGGCGGGCATAAGATGCGCAGTCACGACGTTTTCTCCGTTGCGAAATGTGATGAACGGAAGCTAACGAGGAGCGAGAGCGTTGAGAAGTAACTCAGGTCGCTGTCCTAGTTACCCCACCTTTCTTCTCGCAAATCCAAGCATTTAACGCCTCTTCGGCCTCAATTTCTGCGGCCTCAGCATCTCCCGTAAGAAAATCCTTCCGAAATTTCCGGCCGATGCGTTTTGCATTATCAAAACGAAAAACCCCGTCCTCTTCCTCTACGTCCTTCAGCCTTTTGTTCATTGCCTTTTTGTTTTTAGCTTTTTTGCTCTCGGCCCTTTTGCTCTTAGCCGGTTTGCTCTTAGCGTTTTTCTTCTTAGCTTCTTCGATGGCAGCTTTGGCCTCTTCGATGGCTTTTTCGACGGCCAAGTCTTCGGTCAGTCCGCCCTTGCGCAGTTCGTGGATACGAAGCGCAAGCGAGATGTCCCGGTCCCAGAGAAAGAGTTGCTCCGCCAGGCCGGTTAATCCGCGTCGTGTCTTGCCCTTCGCTTTCTTTGGCGAAGTATCCCAAAGAGCGCCGGCAACATCTGCGTTGATTAGTGTCCCGGTATTGCCATCCAGCGCCTCGATCGCCAGGTTGGCAATCTGTGCAGCGAAACCGTTGATCTCATCCGCAACAGGTTGCGGAGCGGGCATTCCCCATTTCTGAGCCAGGTACCAGCAGAGCCATGCCGCAGCCGGATTGTGCGTATCTTGAAAGAGAGCGGATAAGCGGGCAAGGTCGCCGCGCATCAATGAGAGGCGAAGATTGCCCGTTGGTTCTAAATCGACTTTTTCGGCCCACGTTCCGAACATGTGAGATTACCTCCGTTACACTTCGGCCTTAAGCCGCACGACATTCGACTCGCGTTCCGACGTCAGGCTCGCAACGTGGTCTGCCCACAGGTTGAGGGCGTGACGCTTCTCGGCGAGAAAATCATGGCGCTGATACACGCCGACAATCCCGGCGAAGGTGCCGGAAACATGATTCAAGACCTTCTCTGTGACGGCCACCGCGACGCCGAGTCGTGCCATGCCCGACGCCATTGTCCGCCGTAGGTCGTGAATCCGCCAAGGCGCGACCTCAACGACATCCCCATCGCGCTTTTTCGCTTCCTTGCGCGCGACTTCTGCTATGGCTTTGTCTAAATGCCCTTTGGCTTTGGAGAATCCCGAGACCGGCGTTTTGCCGGTGGTGGTTAGGACAAATGGCGAGTCCACAATCTTCTCGACGCCATTGACCGTGGCTGCGATTTGCACCCTCGGAAGGTCGCGCAGAATCGCTACGGCAGCAGGGGGCAGGGGAATGATATGCTCTCGGTTGTTCTTCGCCCGCGCTGCCGGGAGTTTCCAAAGGGACTTGTCCAGATCGACTTCAGTCCAAACCATGCCCGCGACTTCATCCCGCCGCTGCCCCGTTAAGATCAGCAATCGATAGAGTGCCCGCCACATCCAATCCATCTGGTCCAGCGCGAGCATAACCAGCCGCAATTCGTCATCGGACAAGACGTGATCCCGCGCGACCTCAACCGTCACCGGCTTGGTGCGCTCGAACGGATTATTCTCAATCAGCGCCTTATCGACACACCAGCCAAAGAATGTCCGGGTGAACGCGCGTACCCGGTTCGCGTGGACTGGCGCTCCACGATCCTTGATTGCGTCGATTAGTTTAATGGCGTCGGTACGGTCGATATCGTCAACACGTCGCTTCGCCCATGGGCTCAATTCCTTGGTCAGGAGCCGCTTGAGTTCCGGCCCGGACTTCATCGCGTTGACCTTGTCGCGGTAGTAACGATCAAGGACAAGCGCGACCGTATCGTCTCGCCGCCGGGCTTCTTTTTCTTCAGCCTCAATCCGCGCCATCTCAGTTTTACGAACGGCGCGCTTCTGGTCCGCAGGGTCACCACCGGTAGAACGCAGACGCCGCGCGTCGTTCGCAGCGTCGCGTGCCTGCTGCAGTGTGAGCGCGCCGGGTCCGGCGGCGCGGCCCAGCGTGAGTTTTACGCGCTGACCATCCGAACGCTCATAGCGAAAGGCCCAACTTTTCGCACCGGACGGCTGGACAACCAATCTGAGTCCGGGCTGCAACGAGTCCGCGATCTCGTATCGCGAGGCGCGTGTTGTTGCCTTCGCAACGAAAGGGGCTGTAAGTCTCTCAGGCATCAGGAGGTCGCTCGGGGTGTGGGCTGGGGTGTGGGTAAATGGTCGTTATGGAGCGTTTTGCTCTGTGACCTAACTAGCCCGAACCAACAGAATAAGCAACTGAAATATCTAGATTTTTAATCCGTTCGCATCCGTTGAAAGTAACGGATGGTGACGGATAGTTTTGGACAATCTCTAGTCTGGGAGACTAGGGGTCGGAGGTTCAAATCCTCTCGCTCCGACCAATCAATCCGGCTTCTTCGTCATCGGACCGGACGTATTGGATCGGTTGTTGGAGTCGGTTCTCACCACCACCATGCCGGATCACGAGCGCCGATCGATGCCGGCGGAAAACCATACACATTTCCACGCCGGCTCGCGTGAAAGCGCATGCAAACCGGTGCTCAGCTTGCCGCCGAATATTGATTCTCGTCTCCGGTCGCATCATACTTGCATGAATATCACCGATGGAGTCGTTATGACCTTTTTCCGCCGCGCTCTGATCCTGGCCGCGTTTGCTGCGGCATTTGCCATTCCGGGCGGACGCGCTCATGCATTCGGCGACGTGCCGTACAATTATTTCGATCCTGCCGTCGATGTCGGATGCTGGAAGTGGAATTGGCAACAGCATGCCAATTACGACGTTTGCCCGGTCTATGTGCATCCCAAGTCGTACATGTATCCGCGCCGTGCCCACGCGGTTCTCCGCACCAAGGGCTGAGCGGTTTCAATCGCAGCAAAGACAGGACATCTTGAGCGAATCGTATCTCCGGGCCCGAACCGGGGATAACAGCGGTTCGCGTGAAGGCCGCACTTCGATCGATCATCGAGCGCGGGAGGCTTGCAGCCTTTTTCCGCTTCTCATGGCGAAGAAGCGACGCCTTATGATTTGTTTTGATACGTTGTCTTGACGCGAACCGGTAATCATTCCGGGTCGAGCCCGTCAGCGCCTCGCTCGAAAACGCTCTTTTCGTTTATCGCAAGACAAGAGAGGTCTCTGAAAGGCGATCGCGCCATCTGCCGTCGCTCAGATGCGGAGTCGCGGCCCTGTAGTCCCGCGACATCCAATGCGTCGTCACGACAGATCGCGACCTTGATCGATTGACGCGTTTACGGCGTGGTGACGGTGCAGGCGACCGAACTGTACTTGCCGAAATTCAGGATCGCGTTTTCGCGCAGCCCGTCGAGCCAGATGTTGCGGCCGGCATAACGATAGCCGACGCCCATCGGAACGAGACGAACGTAAGCGGGGCGATTCGGCCCGGTGTGAAGGGTCGCCGTTACAATGTCGCCCGCGAGACTCACAGCGATCGGACATATCGGGTATTGCCGACCGTTCTCGCAACTCAGGACGATGTCAGAACAGCCGCCAAGAACTGCGCCGCTGGGCGGCACGATACCGAGATCCGCCGCTTGCGCGGGGACCTGACCGCCGAGAGAGAGAATCCCTGCAATTACCAAATATTTGAAATCAAAACGTTTTTTTATTGACATGCCCAGCCTCGCGTCAGCGCTGCGCAATCATCCAGTATGGGCCTTGAACGGTCAATGTGCGTTCTCGCCCAACCGCGCGACAGGGTTGTAAGCGTTGTAATTTAACCACACCCCGAACTGCCTGGGCATTGCGCGAAAGATTTGTTGACGTGTTTCATTGCGGCAAGATTATGATGGGTAAGATTCAGTTAAATCCATTTGACGGATTTGATTTTTTTTGAGGACAAGCGTCATGAACGGACCGTTCCACGTTGCGCAGGCGGATACTTCTGAAGCCGGCGGTGGCGGCGACAAGCAACATCCCCGGATCGTCAAGGTCACCAAGCCATACGGCGACCAGTCCGTCGTGGTGTCGCTGAGCTACGACGGAAGCGTCAGGGCGGACCTCTCGTCGATTGCGAGCGAAAAGATCACGCTGGTTCATATCGGCGAAAAGCTGATCATCCTGTTCGACAATCATTCGACGGTCACGCTCGAACCGTTCTTCGACAGCACCGGCAAGCCGCTGCATGACATCACCGTCGAAGTGGCGCCCGGCCGCGATATCACCAGCGCGGAATTCGCGACGCTGTTTCCGGTCACCGACGATCCGTCGGTGCTTCCGGCTGCTGGCAACGGCAATGGCGGCGGCGCGCAGGCGTCCGGCGCCAACTTCACGTCGGTCGGCATCGATCCGCTGGCTCCGGGTAATCCGATTCCGCTGCTTGGCCAGGAAGAACTGCCCAACTTCGTTATCAACGATATCCCGACGTCCGGATTCATCAACGACAGACCGAGGGCTCTCACCAACGATGCGCTGATCTTCGACGAAGACGGTCTTCCCGGCGGCAACAAGGGCGGCATCGGCGACTATGACCAGAGCGGCAACGGTCCCATCTTCGCGATGGGCACGCTCGCCCACGATTACCGTCACGACGCCGATGGCGCGCATGAGTCGACGCTGCTTCTCGGAACGGGAGCACCGAGCGGGTTCACCTACAAGCTGTCCGACGACGGTCTGGTCCTGACGGTCAGCCAGATACAGAACGGCAGCAGTGTCGACGTTCTGCGGATCACGCTGAGCGACCGCATCAGCGGTCAATACACGCTCCAGCAGCTTCACGCGATCGATCATGCTCCGGGCGGCAACGAGAACGACCAGGTCTTCACGTTCCGCTATCGCGTCACCGACAGCAACGGCGATACGGCCGACGGCTCGCTGAAGCTGACCGTCAACGACGACAGTCCGGTTACGACCAAAAACGAGTCGGTCACTTTCGATGAAGACGCGCTCGGCGGCAATCTCGGCGGGGTGGGCGATTACCACGAGGGCGATAACGGTCCGATCACCGCGACGGGGACGCTTTCGCACAGCTATGGCTCAGACGGTGCGGGCACGTTGTTGCTGAGCGCGAACGGCGCGCCGGAAGGATTCCACTACTCGATCAATTCCTCGGGGACGGTATTGACCGTCAGCCAGATGCAGAACGGCTCGTCGGTGGACGTTATCCAGGTCAGCCTGACCGATCGTTTCTCCGGCAACTATACCGTCAAACAACTGCACGCGATCCAGCACGAGTCGGGCCACGACGAAAACAATCAGGACTTCAACTTCACCTACGTCGTCACCGATCACGACGGCGACAGCGCCACCGGCACATTGTCGCTTACCGTCAACGACGACACGCCGACCATCGATGTCGGGGTGAATCAGAACTCGGAAGGCGGCCGTTGGACTCTGACGCTCGACGAGTCGATCGGCGGTGATCGCGGCGGCAACGGCAACGGAGCGAGCGACGACGTCGGTTCGAACAAGACGCCCGATCCCAGCGGAACCGATCCGATCGGCGAAGTGACGAGCCGGCAGTTCGATCTCGAAGATCTGTTCACGATCTCGAAGAGCGGCGGAGCGGACGGCGAGAAGTCGGTGACCTACGCCTATTCGCTATCGCTGTCCGGCGCGAGCGAAAACACCGGAGTCGCCACCACGCTTCGCGTGACGGACGGAGCCGCCCATTATCCGAACGATACCATCTATCTCTTCAAGGTCAGCGATACCGAGATCGTGGGCCGGGTCGGCAACGATCCCAATGGAGCCATCGCGCTGCGGATCACCCTGACCGATCCGGGCGACATCGACAACGGCAAGATCGTCATCGACCAGTACATGGCGATCGACCACGGTATCGACGGCAACGATTTCGATTCGACCCAGTTGCTGAAACTGGTCGGCGAGAATGCCAGCCTCGGCGTCACCCTGACGGGTGTCATCACTGATGGCGATAACGACCAGGCGACTTCCTCGGCGACGGCGGTTCTTGCAGATAACGAACACTCCCGCATCGCCATCGAGGATGACGGTCCGAGCGTGCGCGTGTCGATCGATCGGCATTTCGGGATCACGATCGACGAAACGCCGGGCAATCAGAACGATGACGTGACGGGTCCGCTGCATGTCTTCGACAGTGTTGCGAATCGGGGTGACGATCCGCACGAGCCGGGCCCGGTTCTGGCTTACGCGCGCAGCGACGGAGCGGCCGTCACGGTTTCCGCCGTGTTCGGCACCGACGGTCCGTGGCACGGAAGCGTTTCCCAGGCGACCTCATACGGGCTTTCGGTCATCAACGGTACCGATTCGGGCTTGGCCACGACAGAAGGGCGCGAAATCTTCCTGTTCAAGGAAGGCGACCTGATCGTCGGCCGCTACGATTCGCCCACCGACGGCAACACGACCGTCAACGGCAACGATCCAGCGGCTTTCGCGATCGCGATCGACCCGAACACGGGCGTCGTGTCGATCGTTCAGTACGTTTCGATCAAGCATCCGGACACGCATGACAACGACGATCGGGTGGCGCTGAACGGCAAAACGGTTTCCGTCGTTGTGACGGTGACGGACGGCGACGGCGACCAGGCGTCGGGCTCGGCGGATATTTCGACGGCGATCCACTTCGATGACGACGGTCCGAAGATAACGGGCCGCGCGATTTCCGAGACGGTCGACGAGGACGATATCAAAACTCCGTACGCCACGGGGACCAGTCCGAACGACGGCAACGGCGACGGATCCTACACCGACAGCCCGTCCGACAACGGATCGGGGCCGGCGGACGTGTTCGGCACGCTGGCCGGCCACGTCGATTTCGGCGCGGACGGCCCCGGCGCCAACGCCTATTCGTTCACGTCCAACGCGACCGCGGCGATGGCGGGTCTCAATCTGACGTCGCACGGCCAAAATTTGCACTACAGCGTCAGCGGCGACACGCTGACAGCCTACACAACGGGCGCCGGCGGCCATACGGTGTTCACGCTGACAGTCGATCACACGACCGGCAACTATGCCTTCAAGTTGTACGACTCGCTGGATCACGTGAATGCCAACGGCCAGAACACGACGCTGGAGACGGGCTCGCGGGATCTCGGCCAGATCGACTTCGGTTCGATTCTGAAGGCCACCGACGGCGACGGCGACAGCGTGACGCTGGCGGGTCAGTTCACGATCACGATCCGGGACGACGTTCCGGTCGCGCATGACGTCACGGCCCCGAAGGTTCTGGACGACGAGGCCCAGTCGCTATTCACCCCGACGAACAGCGGCGGAAACGGCGATGTCAGCCCGAACATCAATACGTTCTCGGGAGGCGACGGCAGCCTGTTCGCGCCGGGCGCTGACGGCATCAAGACCATCGCCTTCATGCCGCCGGACGACATCAGGGCCATCTACAAGCTCTCGAGTGGCCTGGCCGGCCAGGAAGGCGTCCACTACACGACCAGCACAAGCGGTGATCATACGATCCTGACCGCGATCGGCAATGTCTCCCACAACGTCGTGTTCACGCTCGATGTGGATTCCGACGGCTCCTACACGCTCAAGGTGAGCGAGCCGCTGGTTCATCCGACCAGCAGCACGACCGAGGAAAACCTGACGGTCGAGATCGGCTTCACCGTGACGGACCGCGATGGTGATCGCGATTCGGGTTCGCTGACCTTCAAGGTCAACGACGATACGCCGACCGTCGATGTCGACCGGGCGCATGACAGACGGGGCGACGACGTCACCCTGGGAACGCTCACGCTCGACGAGTCTATTCATCAGTTGCCGGGCGATACGAACGCCACCTCCGACAACGTCTCCGGCATCACCGGACCTGCGTATCCGTTCCTGACCGCGGCCGATCCCTCCAGAGCCATCGGTATCGTGTCGACCCCGACCTCGGGGCAGGGCACCTCGGTCGCCGGCCTTTTTGCCGTCGATGTCGATTTCGGTGCCGATGGTGCGAAAGCCGCCGCGGTCAAGGAATACGCGTTCACGCTCAGAAACGATTATGGTCAGGCGGTTTCAGCCGGCTCCATTCACGGCGTGGAAACCAATCTCGTCGTCACGGCGCTCGCGGGCACGTCGCTCGCCGGCCTGTCGGACAATGCGCGCACGATCTATCTGTTCAAGGAGGCCGACGGATCGATCGTCGGCCGGATCGGCGACAACCCGAACGGCCCCGTTGCGCTGCATATCGTGATCACCGATTCGGGCACCGGACCGAAGATGTCGGTCGAGCAGTACCTGCCGGTCGAACACGGCAATCACGGTTCGAGCGACGAATCCGCCTTCCTGACGTTCGATGATCGTGACGCCAGCCTCGGCATCACACTGACGGTGACCGCAACTGACGGCGACGGCGATGTCGCATCGGACTCGAAAACCGTCACGATCGCCGACTCGCGCACCTCGATCATCGAGATCCAGGACGACGGCCCGAGGATCACAAGCTTTTCGGCTTCGGGAACGGTAATCCAGGACGAAACGCCTGGCGTGACCGGTGCGGATCCGACCGCCTCGAACGACGTCGCAAGCTCCGGCCTGCCGGCGGGCGTTCTGACGCTGTTCGACGGCGTGGCGAACAAGGGCGTGGATACCGACGTCGCCAACGCGCTGAAGGAACACGGGGCCATCGGCTTCGCCACAAGCCAGGGATCGATCGTGCATGTCAGCGCCGATTTCGGCACCGACGGCGCCGCGATCAACAATTCGCAGGTGCTTTCTCTCGCGATCGCCGGTGGTAACGGTGCGGATTCCGGCCTGCAGACCACCGACGGGCACCGCATCTACCTGTTCATCGAGAACGGCCTGATCGTCGGCCGCTACGACGGAACCGATCCCGGTTCGAGCGTGACCAACGGCTCGTACGGTTCGTCCGTCGATCCGGCGGCATTCGCGGTCGCGCTCGGGCAGGATGGCACGATCAGCATCGCGCAATATGTCTCGCTGAAGAATCCGACGCCAGGTTCGAGCGATGCCGCTCACGATGAAGCTGCGAGCGGGCTGAGAAACATCCAGGCGACCGTGACCCTCACCGACGGTGACGGCGATCGCGTTTCGCAAACCATCAATATGAGCGGCAACATCGTTTTCCAGGACGACGGCCCGTCGCTCACCGTCACTGCACCGGCAGCGATCAACGGTCTCGACTTCGGCGACTTCGCGCTGAACGGCAATGCGTGGGGCACCGGCAGCGGCGTCGCCACCGGCACCAACGGCGGCTGGACGATTTCCGACGCCAATGACGGCCACAGCGCCAACCCGATCGGCAACACCGGCGGCGGCGCCGTGCAGCTCGAGCGCGTCGGCGACGGCTATCAGGGCATGCATTCGTCGAACAACGGCTACATGGTCGACCTCGACGCCTCGCCGCATGACGTCAAGATCAGCCAGATCGTCAACGGGCTTGTCACCGGACAGGTTTACGACCTGCGCTTCGAGGCCGGCGCGCCGTTCCCGAATTCGGCGCATCTGGAAATCTGGTTCGGCGGCGTCAGGATCGATGACTTCACGCCGAACGGTCAGATGACCGCCTACGACCTCAAGATCACTGGCGGCTCCGGCGACGGAAGCAACCTGCTTGAGTTCCGCGAGACCGGTGCGCCCGACAATCAGGGCACCTATCTGGCCAACGTGTCGGTCGGTCTTATCGTCATCGACGAAAGCGCCGGCAACCAGCCGAACACCAACGACGTCGTTTCCAACCATCTGTTCGACGCCGTCGCCCATAAGGGCGTCGATGCGGACATGACCGGCGGCCCGCAATTTGCGGCCGGCACTTCTCCCGTGGTCAACGTTGCGGCGAATTTCGGGGCTGATGGTCCGTTGAATGGCTCCGTAACGCAGGCGACGGTCTATTCGCTGAATACGACCAACAACACGGATTCAGGTCTTCAGACCACGTCCCAGCAACACATTTACCTGTTCAACGAGACTTATGGCGGAGTGACCTACGTCGTCGGCCGCTATGACTCTGACAATTCCGGTTCGGTCAGTAATGCGGGCTACGGCAGCGGCAGCGTTTCAGACGCCGCTGCATTCGCATTCCGCGTCGATCCCGCCACCGGCGTGCTTTCGCTGGTGCAGTATGTATCGCTGCATCAGTTCGACACCCTAAGCAACAACGAAGGCGTCTTCCTCAACGCCGGTTCGCTGTCGGTGAGCGTGACCATCACCGATGGCGACGGCGACACCGCGACCCGAAGCGCGGATATTTCTGCCAATGTCCGCTTCGACGACGACGGACCGCATGCCGACCTGGTTGCGACCTCGACGGCGCTGACGATCGACGAGACAGCCGGGCAGGACGCTTCCACCGACGATGTCGCCAATATCGCGGCTCACGCCGCCTTGTTCAGCAGCATTCCCGGCATGCCGATCGAGATCGCTCAAAGCCAGGCGGCTGTGGTGTCTGCAACGGGCACCATTTACGGCGCTGACGGGCAGGGCGTCGCGCCGGTCTTCGCGCTCAACCTGTCGGGCGGCAACGGCGTCGATTCAGGCCTGGATGCCACCGATGGCCGCAGTGTGTTCCTGTACAAGGAAGGCAATCTCATCGTCGGACGCGAGGGTACCTCGGGTGGCGATGCCGATTCGAACGGCAAGGTTGCATTCGCGATTTCGCTCGACAGTTCGACCGGCGTGCTGACCGTCGCGGAGTACATCGCGCTGTATCATCATAATCCGGCTGATCCGAACGAGGCCGCGTCGCCGCTGACGCTTGCCGACAATCTGATCCAGGCCTCCGTCACGGTGACGGACGGCGACGGCGACACGTCCGTCGCCTCCGTCGGAATCGGCCACCAGATTCATTTCCTTGACGACGGCCCGTCCGTCGCACCGGCGCCATTGAACCAGATCGTCAACGGCCAGTTCGTGGCAGGCGTCTGGAGCGATCCGGTCTGGTGGGGATCGATGTCGACCAGCGTCGACGGCTGGGCGATCGGGCCGTCGCCGACCGGCGGATATACCGTAGACCTCGAGCGCTCGCCGAGCGGCTATCTCGGCATGACGACATCGAACGGCGCCGAGATGGTGGACATGGGCAGTTCGCCCGGCAACGTCCAGATCACGCAGCAATTCAGCAGCCTGACCGCCGGTCAGACCTATGCGATCCAGTTCGAGGCCGGCGCGCCATTCCCGAAGACGGCGGAATTGCAGGTTCTCTGGAACGGTCAGGTCATCGGCACCATTCATCCGAGCGGACCGGGCGCGCTGACGTCGTACAACTATATCGTCACGGCGAATGGAACGTCCGATGCGCTGACGTTCCGTGAAATCGGCACAGGCAACGCGAAAATCGATCAGACGTGGGACGGCCACGATCTGATGACCGAAGATTATCACGGCACCTATCTGGCCAACGTCGGACTGGTCGCGGCCTATGTCGTCGATGAAGACGGTCTGGCCGCGGGCAATCATGATCTTCCCCTTCCGTCGGAAGGCGACGCGCCCGGAACGGCGACGTCGGTCACCGGCGATCTCCACATCAACTGGGGCGCCGACAATTACGACTCCTCGACGGCCGACACCTCCGATGCGAACCGCTTCTATCAAGACAGTAACGCCGGCGCGCTGATCGGCCGCAGCGTCACCTTCACCAGCGCCGACATCGGCGTTAGCGGCGGCCTCAACTCCACGTCCCTGACGTCGCATGGCGATTCCGTTGTCGTCACCCTCGACGATGCCGGAACGCATCTCGTCGGCACCGCGATCCATGACGGCGTCTCGCGCGTCGTCTTCGAAGTGTCGTTGTCCGACGACGGGACAGGCGCGTTCAAATTTACGCTGCACGACGCGCTCGATCACGCGCCGAACGGCTCCGAGAACGATATCAACATCACCTTCCATTTCACCGCGACGGATTCCGATGGCGACACCGCCACCGGCACCTTCATGGTCGGCGTCGACGATGACATGCCGGTTGCACTCGGCGGCAACGTCGATGCAGGCGCTGTTTATGAAGACGGCCTGTCGGACGGCAATCCGGAAACCGGACACACCGCGACGTCGGTGACCATCCATGCAGCCGATCTGGCTCATCTCGTCAATTTCGGCGCCGATGGTCCGGGCGGAATCGGCTTCAATCAGGCGGCCAACGGAACGTTGTCCGGCCTGACCTCCGACGGATCGGCGATCAGCTATCAGATCACGGGGAACACGCTGAGCGGCGTCAGCGCCGATAACCGGCTCATCTTCACGCTGGTCGACGACGGAGCGGGCAATTTCGTCTTCACGCTGCTCGACAATGTCGATCATCCGGCGAACGGCGACAGCGGGACGCTGACGTTCAATCTGGCGTCGCTGTTCGCTGCGACCGACGCCGACGGCGACAGCGTCGTGCTGACCGGCGGGGTCAACGTCACCATCGAGAACGACGTGCCGTTGGTGGCCACGCAGACCAATCTCATCGTCAACGGCAGCTTCGAGGACGGCCACGGCCTTTCCGGCGGCCAGTGGTCGATCTATCACACGCTGGACGGCGGCTGGACCACGGGCGCGGATGGCGTGCCTTTCGAGGTGCAGGTCGGCGGCCCCGGCGGCGTACCGGCGCAGGACGGCAGCGCTTTGGTCGAACTCGATTCAGATTTCACAGGCGGGAATCTGTCCGGAGACAACCACGTCAACACGACCGGTCACACCAACTCCACCGTTCAGCAGGTCATTTCCGGCACCGAAGCCGGACAGACCTACGAACTGACCTTCTGGTACGCGCCGCGCCCGAACGAGGGCAACGCCGACAGCGGCAGCATGGAAGTGCTCTGGAACGGTCAGGTCGTGAAGACGATCGATTCCTCCGGCATGACGCCGGGAGTGTGGCAGCAGATCACCGTATTCGTCGAAGGCACCGGCCCGGGCAACGAGCTAGGTTTCCACGCGATCGGCCAGGAGAATTCGCTCGGCGCGCTGATCGACAACGTCAGCCTGGTCGCGGCCGTGGTGGTGGACGAGGACGGACTGGCCGGGCCGAATGCGTTCGGCAATCATGATAGCCAGCCGGGCGATATCGACGTTCCCAATGCCGATCACGACGGCAACGAGGCTACCGCGACCGGGCTTCTCAACATCAAGTGGGGTGCCGACAGCGCCGACAACGGCGGCGCCGATAGCACGACGGGAACGTACGGCACGCTGGCCCAGGATCATCCTGGCGGTAACGGCAATCGCAGCGTCACTTTCGGCAGCAATCCGCTGGCCGCGTTCGGCGGAACGCTGACATCGGGGCACCTGACCTCGCATGGCGAGGAGATCCAGCTCTCGTTCAATGCCGATCACACTGTCCTGTACGGCACGGCGGGAACCGCGGGCGTGGATGCGCGCACCGTGTTCGAGGTGTCGCTGTCAGACGATGGATCGGGTTCGTTCCGCTTCGTTTTGCTGGATCAGCTCGATCACGCCGCTGGCCAGAACGAAAACAACATTGCGCTGTCGTTCAACTATGTCGCGACGGATTCCGACGGCGACCATGCATCGGGCACGTTCACGGTCGTGGTCAACGACGACGTTCCGGTTGCGCACGCCGATACGGGTTCGGTGACGGAAGGCGGGCAGCTCGTGGTCGCGGCCGCTAACGGCGTGCTGCACAACGATGCGCTCGGCGCGGACGGTGCCGGCAGCGGGGCCGTCGGCATCGAAGCTGGCGCGACCGCCGGCGGGACCAATGCGCAGGTCGGCTCCGGCGTGCATGGTACTCACGGCACGCTGACGCTGGGTGCCGATGGCCATTACAGCTATCAGCTCGACAGCGGCGTTGCGGAGTCGCTGGCGAAAGGCCAGACTCTGACGGATGTGTTCACCTACACGATGAGCGACGGCGACGGCGACACCTCGTCGGCGACGTTGACGCTGACGATCACCGGCACCAACCACACCCCGGAGATCACGGTGACGCCGACCGACCCTGTCGGCGGTCACAACCTTGTGGACGAGGCCGGGCTTTCGACCGGATCGAACGCGGCCGCGCCCAGCGAGTTCGCGCACGGCACCATCCACCTGGGGGATGCGGACGGGTTAGGCGATATCGCGGCGCTGACGGTGAGCCTCGGCGGGTCGTCCCAGCAGGTGAACATCGGTGACATCACCGGTCCAGGCACCCACACGTTCGACTTCACCAGCGGCGACGCGCACGGCACGCTGGTCATCAGCGGCTACGATGCCGGCACCGGCATCGCGAACTACACCTATACGCTGACGAAGCCGGTTCAGGACGCGGCGCCGAACAACGCCGACGACGTGGTCAGCCCCGGCGACACCTTCAAGTTGACGGTGACGGACGCCGGCGGCGCGACGGGCACGGCGAACCTCGTCATCGACATCAGGGACGACGTGCCGACGGCGCGCGGCGACATCGACTCGGTCGGAACCGGGACGTCGACGGACGGCAATGTCATTACCGGGGCCGACACGACGAGCGGTGCCCTGGGCATGGACACGTTGGGCGCGGATGGCGCGCACGTGTCTTCAGCCTATGGCAAGGACGGCGTGAGCTCGGCGAAGCCTGTCGGCACCGACACGGTGATCGATGGCGCGTACGGCCAGTTGAAGATTTCGTCGGACGGACACTACACCTATACCCGCACGTCAGGTTCGATGGGCGGCGTCGATGATGTCTTCAACTACACGCTGACGGACGGCGACGGCGACACATCGCCGGCGACGCTGACGGTCAGGATCGGCGATTCGACACCGACGATCGGGAGCAACTCGCCGGATGCGGGGGGCGATGCGGCGCGGGTCTATGAGGCGGGTCTTGCGTCGACAACGGCTGACAGGACGAACGAACCGGCGGGCTCGCATAGTGGCGAGTTGGCCTATCCGACGACAGCGGGCGGGACGATTGCATTCACGTCGGTGGACGGGGTCGGAGCGGTCAAACTGAACGCCACGTCGGTGTCCGCCGACTCGAGCCACCCGACGGTGATCCATGACGGGATGACGGGCGATCTGAGCGCCTGGTATTCGTACAACCCCACGACCGGGGTCGGGGCAATCCACTACAGCTACACGCTCCTGGACAACACGCTGGTCGATCCGTCGCCGCGGACTTTCAGCGTGGCGGTGACGGATTCCGACGGCGACGCCGCGCCTGCGGGCTCGCTGACGATCACCATCGTCGACGACGTGCCGCACGCGGTTGCAGGTTCTGCGCTGACCGTGCTGGAGACCGCGAGCGTTACCACTGGCGTCAATCTGCTGGCGAACGACGTACGGGGCGCCGACGGCGCTACGGTCACCGGCGTCAACTTCAACGACGGTACCGGCACCCATGCGATCGCCGCGAGCGGTATTACGACGCTGACAACCGTCAACGGCACTTACACGTTCCAGGCGGATGGCTCATGGACCTTCGATCCGGTGATCAATTCGGATAACTCGAACACCACCGGCAATTTTACCTATACGATCACGGACGGTGACGGCGATACGTCGTCTGCCCTGCAGACTGTCAACATCATCAACGCGAACACAAGTCCCACGGCCGGAAGCCAGTCGATCGTGGTCGATGAAGACGGCCTTGCGGGCGGGATCACCACCGCGCAGTCGGGCGATGTGGCCGGAGCGGTAACGACCGTTTCGGGAACATTGATCCACAACTACAACGGGGATGGAGCGGCGACTTCAAATGCCATCAGCTTCACCTCGACGGGAGCGGTGCTCGACAGTCTCGGTCATGCCGTGACGTCCGGCGGGGTGGCGTTGAGCTACTTCTATGACACGTCGTCTCATACGCTCTATGGCACGACAAATCCGACCAACCCGACGACAGCGGCGGCGAACGCGGCATTCAAGATCGTATTGACCGGGTCGGACCTGACGACGGGCAACTATATCTACACTGAACTCAAGCCGCTCGATCATCCGGGCCACGATGCCGATGGGAGGAATAACGGTCCTGAAACCTCTTACGAGGACAACCTGACGATCAATATCGGTTATCAGGTGAAAGACTCGAACGGCGACACGGCCAATGGAACGCTTTCTGTCGTTACCAATGACGATTCGCCTATGGCGACGCCGCAGACGAAAACTGTCGACGAAAACGCGACCGTCAACACCAACCTGCTGCTGATCCTCGATACATCCGGCAGCATGGGTTCCGGATATGCGTCCGGCGTGACCAATGCGACGAAACTGGATGTCCTCAAGGCGGCCGTGAACGAGCTGTTCGAGCAGTACGGCAACGAGGGCAACGTTGCCGTACGAATCGTCACATTCTCCGGCAGCGGCGTAACCCAGGGCAACGTCTGGCTATCGTTGGCGGACGCCAAGACCATCGTTAATGGTCTGTCCGCGAACGGCAGCACCAATTATGCCGACGCGATCAACGATGCGATGGACGCCTTTGCCTCAGCCGGCAAGCTGACCACCGGCAACGTCCAGAACGTGTCCTACTTCATCTCCGATGGCGCGCCGGATAACGGCAAAGGCGTCGCAAGCGAAAGCGACTGGACAAACTTCCTCATCAACAATCATATAACATCCTATGCCCTCGGTATCGGCGCGAACATATCGACCGGTCCGCTGGATCCGGTCGCCTATGACGGGGTGACTCATACGAACACCTCGTCCCAGGTCGTCACCGATCTCAATCAGCTCGCGCAGACGCTTGTCGGGATCGCGACCGATGTAACCGGCAATCTGGTGACGGGCGGCGCGCCTGCTGGCGGCTACGGCGCCGATGGTGGCCACCTGCAGTCGGTCACGATTGGAGGCGAGACCTACACCTACAATCCGGCATCGGGTGGATCGATCTCCGGCGGCACGCATGGCAACTTCAACGCGGGCACGCACACGCTGACGGTGACGCTTGCCAACGGGGGCAAGTTCGTCGTGACCATGGACACCGGCGCCTACACCTATACGCCGCCGGCCGTCATCAACAGCAACTTCGATGTTCCTGTCGGGTTTGTTCTCGTCGATAACGACGGGGATGCGGCGGGCAACACGCTGACGATCCACGTTAATAACGCCGACCGCGCTCCGATCGTGCGGGACGATCACGTGATCACCAATCTATATGGTGCTGCCGTGTCAATCGTTATTCCAGACTATGCATTGCTGTTCAATGACAAGGATGGCGATGGACAGACTATCGCGATCACCGGGGTCGGCGGTGCGAAGAGCGGGACCGTCAGTCAGGGCACCGGAGTTGTTACATTCACCGATGACGCCTTTAGCTCTAACGGCGGTTCTTTCATCTATACGGGAACGGCAGGTGGAAAGAGCGACACCGGTACGGTGACGGTGGATCGCGGACAAGCTGCTCATACCACTCTTGATGGAACCGGGCTCGCTGATATTTTGCTTGCACGTAATTTCGCGACCACATTGATGGGCTATGATGGCAACGACGTCCTCATCGGCGGCACGGGTAACGACACGCTCAATGGTGGGAAGGGTGCCGACCTGCTCGTTGGCGGCGACGGTTCCGATGTTTTCGCGTTCGAAGCGGGCGACAGTGTTCTGACCATCGGCGGCTCAGGGACATCCGGAACGATATCCGGCTACGATACGATCCGCGATTTTTCACCAGGCGCGACCGCGGGGGCTAGCGAAAAGATATCTTACTCAAGTATCCAACTCGCAGCCAATCAGATGAGTGTCGACGGAGCGAATTCAACCCTGCTGCTCCACACCAATGCGGTAGTCGCATCCCATCACATTTCCAGCGGCATCATTACCTTCGATGACGCGAACGCCTTCACTACAGCGGTCCAGTTGACGTCGATGTCGGATGTTGCGGCAGTCACCCAATATCTGCAGGGCGTCGATCTCGGCGGGAATGGTCGGACCGTGGCGTTCGAGGCAACGCTTGCCGGAATAGACCATACCTTTGTCTTCATTCAGGGAAGCAATGACAGCAACGATGTCCTGATCGATCTCTACAAGGTCAATGCGACGAGTATCTCGGCCAGCGGCGGTCAGCTAAGTGTGCTGGGCACGGTCGATGCCGATCCCATCGTGCTCGATCTCGATCACAACGGCTTCAGCTTCACTTCGCATGAGAATGGCGTTCAATTCGACATCAACCACGACGGAGCCAAAGACCAAGTTGCCTGGACCAACGGGCACGACGGTCTGCTGGCGGTTGACGTCAACGGCAACGGCAAGATCGACGATGGCAGCGAACTGTTTACGCCGGGCTTCGCGGGCGGGCATTTCGCCGACGGGCTTGCGGCGCTGGCCAGCCTCGACAGTAATCATGACGGCATTATCGACGCAGCCGATCATGATTTCGCCAGGCTGATGGTCTGGCAAGACGTCAACCATAATGGCGTCAGCGACGCGGGCGAACTGAAGGGGCTTGCCGACCTCGGCATTCTCAGCATCGATCTTGCGACCATGCCGGGAACGCCGATTGACGGCCAGTCGGTACCCGCGCTCGGCACGTTCACCTACGCGGACGGCTCGAAGGGTTCGTACGTCGAGGTTGATCTGGACACGTCTCTAGGTGAGGTCACGGACGATCATCACGCACACACGCAAACCGGAACCGATGGCGTTGCCGACACCTTCGCGCTCGCCACCACCGAGACGGCAGACACGATCCTGCACTACAACTTTGCCGATGGTGATAAGCTCGACCTGTCCGCGCTGCTCGATACCAACTTTGGGCCGTCAAGCAGCCCGTCGGATTTCGTCAAGCTGACGCAGCAGGGGACCGATGTTCACGTCCAGGTCGATACCAACGGCCCGGCGGGCGGCGCGCACTTCGTCGATGTCGCAGTGCTGTCGAACTATTCGATGAGCAACGCTGATATCGTGAACGCGGTCTTCGCGGGCCAGGAGCATCAGCTTCACGTCACGACGACCTGATCGCGTCGTCCGAATGCGAAAAATCCGCCGGACGATCTCCGGCGGATTTTTTAATCCTCGGCCTCATTTCCGGGCATTCACGTGTCTTTCGAATTTATCGAAAGACGTTCCATCAAGACGTCCGCTTAAACACGAATCGCCTGGCGCGCGCAGGACAGATCAATCCAATGGGGCTCTAAATCTTCTGCCCGCCCTTGCCGCCGCCGACCGTGATACTGATGCGCTGGATTTCGGTGCGGCCCGCCGGATACTTGACCTCGAGGGTGGCGCTGTCGACGCCGGCGAAATCAGGTTTCGATTTGTAGAAGGCGACGAAGCCGGGCACCTCGAGCGCGAGACACTGCTTGTAGTTGGTGGCCGTCACCTTGCCGCGCTTGATCGTCAGCGTTCCGTTGGCGGGCGGAGCGAGCAGGCGGATGGCAGGCAGCGCGCCGCTTGTGCAGTCCGGCCTGACATTGAGATAGAGGCCGACCTGGATGTTGGCGGCGGCCGGTCCTTTGGCTGTCCGTTCGACGGTGGCTGTCTGAGCCGATGCCGAGGTCATCAGCGCGAGAGCCAATGTAAAACTCGTGCCGAATGCCGCCAGCGAGATCATGCCGTCTGGAGTGGCGCGGGGTTTCGATATCAAGGGACGCACACCATGCAAGCCGGATTTTTCGCGGGCGGATCACCGCCGCACGATAACGTGCCAGACTGGATAGCATGAAAGCGTCTGCCGTGCAGCCAGGATGACACTCCGTCATCGGAACGAACCTGGCTGAACAGGCCGCCGGTTCCGCGATGATCAGAGTTGAAGCGTGAGCCCGGCGCCCGCTTGCCCTGAAACGCCCGGCATCTCCGGTCTGTCGAAATCTGTCATCCGGAACGCCGCGAGCGGCGCGGCCGGATTGCCTGCCTTGGAGATGTCGGCGCTATCCGCCGCGGGCAGCATCGCTTTTGCGCTGCGATCGTGTTGGGTCAGATAGGGCGAGGCAAACAGGCTGATGCCGTTGGCGTTGAGCGCGTACATCGGCGTCAGATAGCCTGCCTCGCTATCGGTTGCGAGCGCCGAACGGCGATTGTCGAGTATGACCCAGCCATCGCGATCTTTCACTGCGAGTACGGCATGATCCTCGCGGACCGATCGGTCGCGCACCAGCAAAATGCGAAGGTCCTGTTCGGCTGTGCCGGTTTCCCGGAGCAGCGCGTATTTGGCGATCGCATAGTCCTCGCAGTCGCCGCGGCCGCTGCGAAGCGAGGCGAGGGGAGCAGACCATACGTCGGGCACGCCGTATTGCGCGAGGTCGCTGGTGTAGAGAATCGCGCGATTGACGAGCCGGTTCACCGTTTCCAGACGGGCCCGGCCGTCATGCGTCTTCGCTTCCGCGATTAGCGCCACGAAGCGGGTGGCAGCAGGCGTGCAGGCGACTGGATCGCTCCGGCAGGCTGCGACGGCGCGCATCTCGGTATCGAACTCGCCCTTCAGCGCGCGCCATTTGCGCCACAGCACGCCTTCAGGCGCCCTGAACGTAAACAGCCCGAACGGTTCGGCCGACACCGTGGTTGGCGACACCGTGCCGGGGGCATCCGAGGCAACGGTCTCGCCGGAGGTCGAAGCGACGCGAACGGTCTGCTCGGGCGGAGCCTTGCCGTCCAGCCTTGCCAGAACGCCGTTGATCGAGAAGAAGCGCGCGCCACTGGTTCGCGGCGTCGGCGCAGGCTTGGGCGGCTCCAGCATCGATGGCGTAATCAGGTCATCGAAGATGTGCGTCTTGAGCCTGTCTTTCCTTGCAGCGAGGCTCTCCTGCGTCGTACCGGCCAGAATCGTGAGGCTGAAAAATGCGCCCGCGACGACAACGCGGCACGTGAGTCCGAACAACATACGACGCCCCAGTTTTCCGGGATCGTCGGTCGGCTGAAGCCGATCCTCGTCCCGTGTTTGGGACGATCAATAGTTGTGCGCAGCTAGAACGCCGTTAAAGCCTCGTTGTTTTCCGTATATATCGGGCAACGAGGCCAACAGGAGGATGCCGAAGCACGTAAGATTTAATCGAAGAATTGCGTAAGATTTGAATCAAAGTGGAAGAAGCAACGCGCGGGTCTTCCAAGGGCGGCCTCCTGCGCGACCACTCAACGTTCGCGCAGCGCCTCGTCGCGAAGCAGCCGGGCAGGCCGGATCAGATAGTCCAGAACCGATTTGTGTCCGGTCATCACCTCGACGGTCGCAACCATCCCGGGAATGATCGGCAGCGGCGTCTTGCTGGTGCCGAGATGGTTCTTCTCGGTCCGGACGATGACACGATAGAAGGTTTCCTTCTCGCCGTTGCGGCCCGGTTTGTCGTCGGTGATCGCATCGGCGCTGACACGCTCTACCTTTCCGTTCAGCGATCCGTAGACCGAGGAGTCGTAGGCCGAAATCTTCACGATCGCATCCTGGCCGGCTCTGATGAAGGCGATGTCCTGCGGCCGGATCTGCCCCTCGACCAGCAGGTTGTCGTCCAGCGGAACGATGTCCATCAGATTGCCGCCGGGCTGAATGACGGCTCCGATGGTCGTCACATTGATCTTGTTGACGATGCCGTGCACCGGAGATTTCATCTCGGCGCGGAAGACACGGTCCTTCGCCGACTTGATGTTCTCCTCAAGCACCGCGAGATCGCCGCGGGATTTCGCGAGATCTTCGTCGGCCTGCGCCCGCAATGTGGTTTTGGCGTTCTGCAGGCGTGATTCAGCCTCCTGGATTCCGGCCTCGGCTTTCGCCATCGATGCCTTGGCGACTTCCAGTTGCCCCTGCATCTCGGTGGCCTGCCGCTGGATCCGCAGTAATTCAATCTCGGGAACGACTTTCTGGTTATAAAGCTTCTGCGTCAGGTCGAGTTCGCGCTGCAAAAGCTTCATCGTGTTGGTCAGTTTTTCGGCCGTCGCCTTGTATTCTCCAAGCTCGCTGCGGCGTTGCGTCGACTGCTGGACGATCACGTCGATGTCCTGCGCGAGCTTGCGGGCGCGGGCCTGAAACAGGCTTTGCTCCGCCGCCACAGCGGCGGGCGCGACTTTCACCAGTTCTTCCGGAAATTCCAGCGTGCTCTTGCCGGCCGACTCGGCCTCCAGCCGCGCCACGCGCGCGGCGGTGGCGTATCGGCGTTCGCGGATCTCGCCGAGTTCGGATGCGAACTTGATGTCCTCGATGCGCATCACGGTCTGGCCTTTGGAGACGATATCGCCTTCCTTCACCAGAATGGCGCCGACGATGCCACCTTCGAGCGATTGCAGCACCTGCATCTGCTGAGTGGGGATCACGCGGCCGTTGCCGCGCTTCACCTCGTCGAGAATCGCGAAATTGGCCCATATCAACGCGACCACGATCAGGGCCAGCGTCGAGAACAGGATCATGCTCGATGTTCGCGGCGTGCGCAGTTCGACGGCCGCCCGCACGTCATTGGCGAATGCGAAATCAGACTGCTGCATTGGACTTCATCGCCGGAGGTTCGAACTTGACCGGTTCGGTCTTGCGCTTGGCGGTCGCTTGCAGGGTCGCAAGGATCGCTTCGCGCGGACCGTCCGCGACCAGCTTACCCCGATCGAACACCAGGATGCGATTGACCAGCGAGAGCAGGGATGGGCGGTGCGTCGAGACTATGATCGTCATGTCGGTCTTCGCGAGCGTCTTCAGCCGCTCGAGGAATTCGGCCTCGCTGCGCACGTCGAAGTGCGCGGTCGGCTCGTCCATGAAGATGATCTTCGGATTACGGATCATGGCACGCGCCAGACCGATCGCCTGTTTCTGTCCGCCGGACAGGCTGCGCCCGCCTTCGGAGATCGGCATGTCGTAGCCGAGCGGATGTCCGGCAATGAACTGTTCGACGCCGGCGAGCCTGGCGGCGTTCACGACTTCCTCGTCCGTCGCCGAGGGCTTGCCGAGCGTGATGTTGTCGCGCAGCTTGCCGAAAAACAGGTCGGTATCCTGCATGACAAAACCGATGCCGGTGCGCAGGTCGGCCGGATCGTATTGTCGGGAGTCAATGCCGTCGATCGAGACGCTTCCTTCCCGCGGCTCGTAGAAACCGGCAAGCAGGCGGCCGACCGTGGTCTTGCCCGACCCCACGCGACCGATGATCGCGACCCTCTCGCCGGGCGCGATCTTGAAAGATACTTTCTCCAGCGCGCTCTCGTTGGTGCCCGGATAGGAGAAGCTGACATTGTCGAAGACGACAGCGCCCTGCGCGATCTTGCGCTCGACGAACGTGCGCCCCGGCGGCCGCTCGCGTTCGAGCTGCATGAGCTTGTCGATCGCCTTGAGCGAGATGACGGTCTGCGTGGCGCGCGTAATCAGGGAGGCAAGGCTGGATATCGGCGCCAGTACGCGCCCCGCCAGCATGTTCGCGCCGATCAGCGCGCCCATCGAAATCTGACCGTCGAGAACCAGGAAAACGCCAACGACGATCAGCAGCATGCTGGTGATCTGTTGGGCGGAGCTTGAAACCGTCAATGCAATGGACGACCAGAGATGGACCTCTTCTCCGGATCTTGCGGTCGCCGCGACCGAGCGTTCCCACGCGGTCTGCATTCGCGATTCCGCGCCGGTCGCGCGAACGGTCTCGATACCCGACAGGGATTCGATCAGGACGCCGTGGCGGGCGGCCGATTCAGCCTGAAGGCGGTTGATCGCGCGGTCGAGCGGCCGCTGCAGGATGATGCCTGCGGTCAGGACGATCGGCAGCATCGCCAGGGGAATCCAGGCAAGCGGCCCTGCGATCATAAAGAGGACGCCGATGAAGATGATGGCGAACACGAGATCGGTTGCGGCAACGACCGTTCCCGATGTGAAGAAATCCCTGACCGATTCGAAGTCGCGCATCTGGTTGGCGAGAATGCCGACGGAGGTTGGCCTGTTCGCCATCTTGAGCGCGAGAACGTGCTCGAAGATGTCGGATGCCAGGACGACATCTATTTTCTTGCCGGTGATGTCGATGATCCGCGCGCGGACGATTCGAATGATGAAATCGAAAACGATCGCCAGGCCGAGACCTACCGCGAGGGCTATCAGCGAGGGGACCGCGCCATTCGGAATGACGCGGTCATAGACATTCATCGTGAACAGCGGGGCGGCGAGCGCAAGCATGTTGACGAGAAACGCCGCCAGAGCGACATGCCAGTAGTTCGAACCGAACTTGCGCACCACGCTCCAGAACCAATGCGTCCGCGGAGCATCGCCCGCGGCGATGGCGCGGGCGTCCGCCGCGCCGGCCGGTTTGACCAGGAACGTGAAGCCGGAATAGTTCGCGGCCAGATCGGCGACGTCATAGACCTCGCGCGCCTCCGGCCGTGTGGTGTCGACGACGGTTGCGGTTCGGTCCTTATCACTAATGCCGACCAGGATGAGGGGCGGCCTGTTCTTCATGATCAGGAGCGCGGGAAGCACCAGCGCCGGTATCTCGGCGACGGGACGCTGGACCGGTTCGATCTCGAGACCGGCGCGCAGTCCCGCGCGTTCGACGAGCGTCGCGGTCAGCTTTCCGTCGACGGTGGGGAGCCCGGCGATCAGCGCCTGACGGCTGATCGCGCGACCATGATGGGCGGCGAGATAGAGCAGGGCGTCGGCTAGATAATCCCGTTGATTGTCCACACTCTCGGACTTATCCAGCTCGGGGGGCTGGCGGTTGACTGACGCGCTGGGGTTCACGGATCGCTTTCCTGGCCTGGCTCGATGCCGGCCCATCATAAGCGCGATCAGGTCCGGAAATCGGAAAACATCAAAGTAATACTAATTCGTACCGGCGAACGAAATAAGACTTACATACATACACTGACGCGGCAGTGCTGCGCCAGCATACGTATGAAAAGACCCTCAGTCGTCTTGCCGTTCAATTTACTTTGGCCGGTCTGCCGACCTCGCGGCTCGCGGCTGTCAATGAGGCAGCGTACGCCAGCTGGCCGCGGCCTCGACCAGTTCCGCTGCCGGATTGACCCCGCTCCAGCGTTCGGAGAAGCCGGCGCCGTCAGGCGCGCCCCGCTTTCCGCCGTCGTTCATCGGCGCGTAATTCAGCGGCCCGACCGGTTGCCCGATCTCGGCCTTGAGGGGAGCCGGTCCTGATTCCGGCGCATGCAGCAGAACAGGCGGAAGTTTAGTCGGGAACAGGCCGAAGGGCTTGATCGGCAGCGGCGCCGCGTCGGCCGGCGGGGGCGTCTTGATGTACTCGATCAGTTCCCCCATCGCGGCAAGGAGCTGATAGTCGGCGAACACCGCGACACCCTGGGTGGAGACCAGCGACACGAGCCCGTTGAAGAGCTGGTTCTGGGCGTTCAGAAGATCGACCAGTGAACGCTGCCCCAGTTCGTACTCCTTCTGATAGGAGACGATGACCTTGCGATCCGAGGCGATTTGCCGGGTGAGGGCCGAGATGCGGTCTGCGGTCAGCGTTCGGGCGGCCCACGCTTTATCGATCGATTCCACGGCGTCGCGCTGCAGGCGTGCGTGCCGCATCGTGCCCTCGATGTAACGCTCCGCCATTTCCTTTCGCCGCCAGGTGTCCTGGCCGCCACGGAAGATATCCCAGCTCACGACCACCTTGCCGCTGACATCGTCACGGCGTCCGACATAGCTGTCCGAATCGATACCCTGCGATGCACGTCCTTCGAGATAGACGTTCGGCACGAACGCGCCTGCGGTGCTGTCGAAGGCATATTTCGCCGCGCGCGCGTCGGAGTCGGCGGCCTTGATGGTGGGGTTGAACTGCAACGCCCGCGCGAGGGAATCGTCTTTTGATCGCGGCATCCCGCCGAGTCGTCCGGGCGTTCGCAGATTGACCGGCTCCAGGCCGACGGAGCGCCGATACTTTGCGCGAGCTTCATCCAGACTCTGGCGGAAACCGGCAAGGGTCGCCTCGGCAGCCTCGACCCGCTCGCGGGTCTGTTCAAGGTCTCCTTCTCCCGCGCGGCCGCCGTCAAAGCGGGCCTGCACGTTGGCGAAGAGGTTCCGGTGAACCCTGAGATTGTCTTCGGCTATCGTTATAAGTCGCAAATAGCGCGTCACGTCGACATAGGCTTCGGCCGCATCGAGAGCCAGCAACTCGGTTCGTTCGTGGACGCGCGCAGCGGCGGCGTTCACGCGCGCCGTCTGACGCCAGATCTCGTTGATCGATGTGAAACCATCGAACACCAATTGCCGGACGACGACCGACGCGGCGCGCCCGTTCATCCAATTTCCGTTACCCAGCGGGGCCAGAACGACGTTCTGGGTGAACCGCTCAGGACCCCAGCGTCCCTCGACACGCACCTGCGGCAGCAGAGTGCTCTGTTGTTGACGAAGTTCCGATTCAGTCGCCCGCCGGTTCGCGGCGGCTTCTCCCACGCCGGGGTTCGTTGCCACCGCCTGCTTCAACGCATCGTTGATTGAAAAACCGCCTTGAGAATGGGCTGAGACGGGGAGAACCACCAAGCCGATCACGAGTGGTGCAATAATCTGAATTCGCATTCGCAAATACTCAAAGTCTGACGTGGCGTTTGAGCGTCCTTAAATAACAGAAGGAGTTCCGTCAGGCTGGAGATTCGAGCGCCAATTGAGGCCGCCGGGCCTCATTTAAGGCACTTTGCGGGCAGGTGTGGCACAAAAACCTCATAAATAAGGCGCGGCAGAGGTACCGGGATAATCCCCTGTGCATATCTTTCCCGTGCGGCCCAGGACGCCCGGAATCGGTTGCGGCCATGGCACTGGAATCCTATCCGCATCCGTTCTGCACTACGGTAACGATCAGCCGTGGCCTTGGAAGCTGGGCAGATAGCCAGCCTGCGCCTGCAGGCCAAAGCCTTTCCGCGAGCCCGAAGGAAAATCAGAAGCCGGAGCGCTATGATTTTGATTTGACGCGTTTTCTTCACGCAAACCGGTATCCGCTTTGCTCTAAAACGCTATAAGCAGGACTCTGTTTGGGGAGTCGGTCATGGCGTCGGCGGAATTCGATATTGTTGTCTACGGTGCGAGCGGGTTCACCGGCCGGCTGGTCGCGGAATATCTTGCAACCGAGTATCGCGGCAGCGATCTGCGGTGGGCGATCGCGGGCCGCAGCCTCGACAAGCTCGCGTCGGTGCGCGACGCCATCGGCGCGCCGCGCGACCTGCCGCTCATCGCAGCGGACGCCGGCGATCCCGCGTCCCTCGAAACCATGGTTAGCCGCACAGCCTCGGTGCTGAGTACGGTCGGACCTTATCAGCTCTACGGCTCCGGTCTGGTGGCCGCCTGCGCGGCCGGCGGGACCGATTATCTCGACCTCTGCGGCGAGCCGATATGGATGCGGCAGATGATCGACGCCCACGAGGCGCAGGCGCGCAAAACCGGCGCGCGGATCGTGTTCTCCTGCGGCTACGACTCGTTGCCGTTCGAACTCGGCGTGTTCTTTCTTCAGCAGGCCGCGAAACAGCGGCTCGGGTCGAGCGTGGCACGGGTCAAGGGCCGCGTCCGCAAGATGAAGGGAACATTTTCCGGAGGCACCGCCGCGAGCATGAGGGCGATCTTCGCCGCGGCCGCCAACGATCCGGACCTGTTGCCGAAGCTGCGCGATCCCTTCGTGCTGACGCCTGGATTCGAAGGGCCGAAGCAGCCGCCAGGCAACAAGCCTTTGTTCGACGAGGACATCGGAATGTGGGTGGCGCCGTTCGTGATGGCGAATATCAACACCCGCAACGTCCACCGCTCCAACTTTCTGCTCGGCTTTCCCTACGGGCGGGATTTCGTCTACGACGAGATGATGGTCGCGGGACCGAGGGACACCGGCGAGGCGACTGCGAAAGCCATCATCGCCGCCAACAACAAGCTCGGCGCGCAGGGCGGACCGAAGCCGGGCGAGGGCCCGTCGAAGGAGGAGCGCGACAGCGGCTACTACGATCTTCTCTTTGTCGGTCTTGCGCCTGATGGGCAGAAGGTGAAAGCTGCGGTCACCGGCGACCGCGATCCGGGCTACGGATCGACCTCCAAAATGATTGCGGAATGTGCGATCTGCCTGCGGCGCGACACGCCCGATATTGCCGGCGGTTTCTGGACGCCGGGTGCTGCGATGAAGGACGCGCTGCTCAAGCGGCTCGTCGACCACGCCGGCATGACGTTCACGATCGAGCCATAACTCTTTTGCTCAACTCGATTGCGACGCCTGCGAAGCGGGAGCCGGCCGCGTGTCCGCCATGTGCCGGTGGGCGGCAGCGAACATGCCCCACATGATGCCGAGCATCAGCCAGTAGTGACGCCAGTGATCGGTGTCGATGACGAAGCTCTCGCCGACGGTGCCCAGAAACGCCGTGAAAATCGCGAGATAGTTTCGTTGCCAGGGAACCCGGACGAAAATGTAGCGGAAGCCCAGGATGACGGTGGTGAAGATCAGCACGGGATAGCAGATACCCGAAATCCACCCGCCCGACATGAAGGCGTTCAGATAGGAGTTGTGGGTATCTTCGGGAAAGAACCGCGTGAACTGCAGCGGGCCGATGCCGAGCGGCAGGTCCAGCGCCATCTGGAAGCCGAGAATGTGCCGGCCGAAACGGCCGAAGCGGCCCTCGTCATAGCTCTGGTCGAAGCTCGCGCGTTCCCTGAACAGGCTGTCGACTGAATCGAACGACAGCAGGATCGCGAGCAGCAGCGCGATCGCGACGGCCGCGATCACCGCGGTCGTGACCAGGCGCGAGCGCTGTCTTGTTGACGGACTGGTCAGGAACATCAGGACCAGCATGAAAGCCGAGGTCAGCACGAACTGGCCCCAGGCCGCGCGCGAAAACGCCAGCAGCAGCGCAAGGCTGATGATCCCGAGCACGATGGCGCTGCGGATGGCCTTTCCCAAACGGTCCGTGACGACGCTTTGCAGGACGAACAATGCCGGCAGGATCAGGAATGCGGAGAGCACGTTCGGGTCCTTGAAGGTGCCGCGCGCGCGCCCATAGAGCGTCAGGATGTCGTGCTCGCCCGGCACCAGATGGAAATAGCCCGCGATGCCGGCGAGCGAGGCGATCACCGCGCCGAAAATCAGGCCGCGCCGCAGCAGTTCGAGCCGTGCCGCGGTATCGTCCGAAAACACCAGCGCGAAGAAGATGACCGTCACGGCCATGTACCACGAGGTCATGATCCAGTTCACGATCGGGGTTTTGTCCATCAGGTATGCGGCGCAGACCGTATAGCCGAAGTTGATCAGAAACAGCAGAAGCATCAGCGGAACGAACGCCAGCCGCATCCGCAGGCCCGTCGCGACAAACACGATCATCGCGGCCAGCGTCGCGAATTCGTACGGGCTGGGTTCGATGTAGACGATCGCGCCGCCGGCGCCGACAAGCCACAGCAGCGCGCGCTGCAGCGAGGCGACGCCCGGCGCCTGCGTCGTCGGAAGCCGAAGCGAACCGTCAACCGCTGCGGGATAAGCCATTACACTCTCGCCCAACTCCACACACGAGATCGGTCAATAGGCGTTCTCTGATTTCAGCAGCGCCATCGGCGTCTTGAGCAGAATGTAGAGATCGAACAGCACCGACCAGTTCTCGATGTAATAGAGGTCGAACTCGACGCGCTTCTGGATCTTTTCCTCGTTGTCGATCTCGCCCCGCCATCCGTTGATCTGCGCCCAGCCGGTGATGCCGGGTTTGACGCGGTGGCGCGCGAAGTAACCGTCGACGGCCTCATCGAACAGCCGCGTCTGCAGTTTGCCCTGCACGGCATGCGGACGTGGTCCGACGAGGGACAGGTTGCCTTTGAAGACCACATTGAAAAGCTGCGGCAGCTCGTCGAGGCTGGTCTTGCGGATGAAGCGTCCGACGCGGGTGACGCGGCTGTCGTTTTTGGTGACCACCTTCGTGGCCAGCGGATCGGCCTGATCGTGAAACAGCGAGCGGAACTTGAAAACGTCGATGCGCTCATTGTTGAAGCCGAAGCGTTTCTGGCGGAACAGCACCGGACCCGGACTGTCGAGCTTGACCGCGAGCGCGACCAGCGCCATCACCGGTGAAACCAGCAGCAGGATGACGGCGCCGACCACCCTGTCGAACAGCCATTTCAGCACCAGGTCCCAGTCGGTGATCGGAGCCTCGAAGACGTCCAGCATCGGGACTTCGCCGAGATAGGAATAGGCGCGGGGACGGAAACGAAGTTCGTTGGTGTGCGCGGACAGGCGGATATCCACCGGCAGCACCCACAGCTTCTTCAGCATCTGCAGAATGCGGGTTTCGGCCGAAATCGGCAGCGCGAACAGCACCAGATCGAGCCGGGTCCGCCGCGCGAATTCGAGCACGTCGTCGACCTTGCCGAGTTTCGGGCTTCCGGCGCAGGTCTCGAGCGCGCGCTGATCGTTGCGATCGTCGAATACGCCGAGAATCTCGATGTCGGAATCCGGCTGCGCTTTCAACGCCCTGATGAGGTTTTCTCCGCTCTCGTCCGAACCGACGATGACGGTGCGGCGGTCGAGCCGGCCGTCACGCGCCCAGCGCCGGACGATCGCGCGCAGCATGAGCCGTCCCGCGATCAGGCCCGCCAGGCCGACAAAGAAGAACGAAGCCAGCCAGAGCCGCGAGACGGCGCCGCCGAGTTTGAGGAAAAAAGAGATGCCGATGAACAGCAGGAAAACGAAGGCCCATGACGAGACCATCCGCGTCATCTGCCGCAGTTGTCCGCGAAAGACCTGCACGGCGTAGATATCGGCTGCCTGAAAACAGACGACCGTGGCGGCGGCCATGGCAAGGATCGCCGCGATATAGCTCCAGTTGAAACCATCGATGCGGGCGGCGTATCCGAGATAGAGCGCAGTGCCGATCAGGCTCAGCAGCACGAAGTCGGCGGCACGCACGATGCCGGTGATGACGATGGGCGAATAGGCCGGCCGCACCTTCTGGTTGGCGACCGCAAGGGCCGCTGGCGACAGCCGCAGCCGGCGCTCGACAGGTACGGCCCGGCCGCTGCTCGCCGTCGTCTCGGTCCTCGAGCGCGCGTTGATAAGGTCCATGTCCTCAAGTCCACATCCGCGCCGCACGACGGAATGCGGCGCCGGGCAGATCGACTTAAGGACGAAATCGGGAAGATTTGGTTTCGCGAAACCGGAGGCATTTCGGAAACGGTTAACGTTTCGCAAACGCCTCGCGATAGCCTGCCAAGACGCCTTCGACCATCGCCGTCTGCGAGAAATGCAGGACGATGCGCTCGCGCAGCGATTTGGCGCGCGCCGCCGCAGCGGCGGGGTTATCCAGCGCGGCCTTTATGGCCTCCGCCAGGGCGCCGACGTCGGCGGGCGCGAACAGCGCGTCGGTGTGGGAGTCGAAAATCTCGGGAATGCCGCCGACATTCGCCGCGATCATGGGAATGCCCGCCGCGGCCGCTTCGATCACCACATACGGCATGGAGTCGCCGCGCGACGGCACGACCAGCAACCGGCCTTTCGAGAAACCGTAACGCGCTTTGACGTGTCCGATGAAGCGGACCGCATCGCCGAGATCGAGCCGCTCGATCTGGGCCTTGAGCGCCGCGGTCTCCTCGCCGTCGCCGCCGAGGGTGAGCGTGACGGGTCGGCCGCCGGCCCGCAATTGCGCCACCGCGTCGATCAGGAGGTCGGCGCCCTTGATGTGTCTGAACTCGCCGACATAGGCGATGTCGGTCGCGTCGTCGGCCAGCGCGACGGGATCGAACTCATCGGCGGTGACGCCGTTGAACACGCATTTCACGAGACCGGCCGGCGTGCCGACGATGCGTTGATACGTGTTGCGCGCGAAGGCGCTTTCGAACAGGAACAGGTCGGTGCGATTCATCAGCGCGCGTTCGATACGGCTGTAGAACGCGCCTTTCATCGTCGCCAGCGGATAGTGCAGGGACCCGCCGTGCGGCGTGTAGACGCGGATGACATCTTTCGACGCCTCCTTGAGCCGCACGAAGACGCCGGCCTTGGAGCCGTGTCCGTGCAGGACGTCGGGCTTCAACTTTCGGACCAGCGCGGCGAACCGCATCCACGCGAACAGGTCGGTGAAGTGGGGTTCGCGCCGGACCGGGATGCGGTGAACGCCGAGCTTCATCCGCGGCGCGATCTCGGCGAGTGCAGTCTCCGCGCGCTCGCCGCCGGTGAGGCTGTCGGCGACGATGCCGACGAGATGGCCTCGGCCAGCCTGTCCGTTGGCGACATCGAGGATGTGGCGGATGATTCCGCCGACCGGCGCGCGGACGGCGTGCAGTATGCGAAGCGGTTGATCGGGCGAGGACGTCATGCCTCAGAACCAGCGTTCGTCGACCAGGACGGTATCGCCGGGGCTGAGCAGGGTGGCGGTAGGCACGACGAGGCGGACGGTGCCGCGGGCGTCCGTGTGCGTGACGGTGACGCGGTCGCGTCTGGCGCGCGGCGAGAAACCGCCGGCGATGGCGACGGCGCTCTCCACCGTCATGTTGGGCACGAACGGATACTGCCCCGGCGCCGCCACTTCGCCGAGAATGAAGAACGGCCGATAGGCTTCGACCTCGGCGGCGACATAGGGCTCGCGGATGTAGCCGTTGCGCAGCCGTGCGGCGATGGCGGCGGACAGTTCGGAGGGCGTGCGGCCGCGCGCAGTGACGGCGCCGATCAGCGGCATGGTGATGCTGCCGCCTGCGTCGACCAGATAGGTGTTGGTGAGGCCTTCCTGGCCGTAGACCACGATGCGCAGCCGGTCGCCGGCATCGAGGCGGTAAGCGGGGTCGTGCACGACGGGCGGCGGAGCCGCCGCGTAGACGACAGGCACGGCGGCGCGGGCCGCTCGAACCCGCAGGTCGCGGCGAGCGACCGGCGGCGGTGCGGAGGCCTGCCGTCCGCCATAGGCCAGCGCGTCGAGATCGTTATGCGGGCGCGCCATCGCGTCTGGCGCCGGGTGCCGCATGCACCCTGCCAGCGCCAGCGCGGTCAACAGGCACAGGATTACGGCGCGCACGCTTCGCATCAGGCATTTCCATGAAATATCAAATCCAGTTAAGGGCTTTTGTGGTTAATAAAACGTAATCGTCGTCCGCCTTCGCGTCCGCCGCATCTGTGTCAGCCCGCGGGAATTAACCCGATGGCAACCATAATGGACTGTAATCGCCGCGCCGGTCGCGTGGTCTGATCCGATAGTCGCGGCCGAGACGCGGCCGGTGTTTCGGACGCTCGAGGGGCCAGCGGGAGTATGTGATGCGGTTTGCGTTTGGGCGCGTCGGCAAGGACAAGACGGCGGTTTCCAACACGGTCTCCGCGCCAAAGCCTGCGTCGCCAAGGGCTGTCTCGCAGCCGGGCGATCTCGATGTGCGCGTGATATGGCAGGCGCTGCTGCGAAAGAAGCGCGTGATCATCATCCCGACGCTGCTCGCCTTCGTGCTTTCGCTCGTCGTCGTCAACCTGATTACGCCCAGATACAAGTCCGAAGCCCGCATCCTGATCGACGGCCGCGAGAACGTTTTTCTGCGACCGAACGCCGAGCGCAACGACGAGCGCGGCGCGCTCGATCCGGAAGCGGTCGCCAGCCAGGTGCAACTGGTGCTGTCGCGCGATCTTGCCCGCGAGGTGATCGGGAAGAACAAGCTCGCCGAGAATCCGGAATTCGATCCGGTGTTGCGCGGCGTTTCTCCAATCAAGTCGTTGCTGGCGCTGTTCGGAATCGGCCGCGATCCGTTGCGGATGACGCCGGAGGAGCGCGTGCTGGATGCCTATTTCAACCGGCTGACCGCCTACGCCGTCGACAAATCCCGCGTGATCGTCATTGAGTTCCAGTCGCAGGATCCGGAGCTTGCGGCCCGCATCGCGAATTCGATCGCCGAGGGCTATCTCGTGCTGCAACTGAACGCGCGTCAGGGGCAGGCGAGGGCCGCCGGCCAGTGGCTGTCCGGAGAAATCGACAGCTTGCGCAAGAAGGTCGCGGATGCCGAATCGCGGGTCGAGGATTTCCGGTCGAAGTCGAGCCTTTTCATAGGCACCAACAACACCTCGCTGTCGAACCAGCAACTGGGTGAAATCAACACCCAACTGACCAACGCGCGCGCGCTCAAGTCGGACGCGGAATCGAAGGCGCGGCTGATCCGCGACATGCTTCAGAGCGGCAGGCCGATCGAAGCCTCCGAGGTTCTCAATTCGGAATTGATCCGCCGCCTGTCCGAGCAGCGCGTGACGCTGCGCGCGCAACTGGCGGAGCAATCCTCGACCCTGCTCGGTCAACACCCGCGGATTAAGGAACTGAAGGCCCAGCTTGCCGATCTCGATCGCCAGTTGCGTGAGGAAGCCGGCAAGATCTCACGGTCGCTGGAAAACGATGCCCGCATCGCCAGCGGCCGGGTCGACAGTCTCAGCAACAGCCTGGACCAGTTGAAGAAGCAGGCGACATCGTCCAACGGCGACGACGTCAAGCTGCGGGCGCTTGAGCGCGAGGCGAGGGCGCAGCGCGACCTGCTGGAATCCTATCTCGCAAAATATCGCGAAGCCACCACGCGCGAAAACATCGACGCCACACCGTCCGATGGCCGCATCATCTCGCGCGCCATCGTCTCGAACACGCCGGCGTATCCCAAGAAGCTGCCGATCGTCCTGATCGCGACGCTGGCGACGCTGATGCTGACGGCGGGCACCGTCGCCACGGGCGAACTGCTGCGTATCACCGCGCCGCGGGCGCCGGCTGCGTTCGAGCCCGTTCCGCAACAGGCCGCCGCCACTCCGCCGCAGCCGCGCGAACTTCCTCTCCAGCCGGCTGCGGACCTGATCGCAATCGACCGCGTCGCGGACGACCTGCGAGCGGCAGGCGAAGCCGCGCGCAAGATCACGATCATGGGCACCGGCGAAAACGAGCGCATCATGCTGAGCGCGCTGGCGCTCGGGCGGCTTCTGGCGCATGGCGCCAAGGTGGTCCTGGTCGATCTGTCGCCGGCATCGTCGACCCTGACCGCCGCCGCGGTCGATCCGGCGGCGCCGGGACTGGCCGAACTGATGCTGGGCGAGGCCTCCTTCGGAGAAGTTATCAGCCGCGATGGACACTCGCCGGTTCATCTGGTGGTCGCCGGACGGTCGGGGGCCGACCGCGCGCTGCTGCAATCGCCGCGCCTGACGATTGCGCTCGACGCCCTGCTGCGGGTTTACGATCACGTCCTGCTTGTCGCCGGCACTGCCACCGACCTGCCGGCGAAACTCCTGACCGAGCAGGCGCGCGCGATCGTCGTTCCCGACCCGTCGATGAGCGTGGAGGCGCGGTCGCGGTTCGGCGATCAGCTCACGGCGATAGGTTTCGCGTCGGTGACGATGCTCGATCCGATGTCGTTGCCGCCGGAGATCCAGAACGGTCCGCGCGAGGCGGCCTGAATCCTTCCGCCGGGAAGCGACGTATCGTCAGCGCTGCAGCGCGCCGCGCAGCGTCTGCGCCATCCGCTTCAACGCCGGCGTCTGCTTCACGAGGCGCTTGGCGCGGGCCACCGAGGACATGCCGGCGGCGGCCATCCTGCCGCGCGTTGTGAGCGGCAGATAGCTGTCGAAGATCGGTTCGTCGTCCTTGCAGAACAGGCGCTTGTAGTCGTCCGACCCGATCCCGAGATCGAGCGAGGTGTAGCCGCGCTCGGCATAGTGATCGACGATATCGCGCATCAGGATCAGGCCCGGGCTGTAGTGGGCGCTGTCCGACAGTGTGTAGGTGTTGAACATCATCGAGAAGCGCTCTCCGTCGGCGACGCCGGCGAAGATCGCGATCACCTCGGCGTCGCATTCGAGGGCATGGATTTCGATGACGTGGCCGCCGTCCGGCAGCGGCGTCAGGCAGGCCGCTCGCAGGAAGTCCTCGACGCCGGGATCGGCGAACACGTTCGGCAGCTTCTGCGCGGCCATCCGCAGCGGCTTGATCGCGAAGAACGCATCGCACATCCGCGTGATCTCGGCGTCGGTCGTCGCCACGCGATAGCGGAAGCCGGGCAGCGTCTGGAGTTTGCGCTCCTTGCTTCTGAGCCGGCGGCGAAACGAGTTGCTGATGCGCTCGGACGGCGCCGCGCCCGACGCCATCGTCATCAGCGGGCAACCGTTGGCGGATGGCTGGTTCGGCAGCAGCGCCATCGGGTTTTGCAGGTCGCGCCAGCGTTGCGGTTGCCGCGCAAGCGCCAGCACGTCGATTTTGGTGGGGACCTCGCGGATGCCGCGAAGCAGCGCATCGAGATCGGCCTGCGTGGCGGAGACGGCGAAATCCCGTTGCCAGAGCGCCATGTTGAAGGTCGTGTGCTTGCCGCCCATGAAGCGCGCGACACGGATGCCGTTCTCCGCGCCGGCTGCGAGCGGCAACAGCAATAGTGGCCGCTGCTCGGCGTCGCTGGCGACGATCACGTACGGCTGGAGATTGGTCCGGGTTCCGACGTGCCTTTGCCAGGCCGACAGGAAGTCGAACCGCTGATAGGGCGTCGAGACCTGTGAAGTCTCCAGATCGCGCCAGACCGGCTCGACATCATTCAGATCGTGAAAGACCTCGACATGCGCGATACGCCGCTCGCTTGATCGCGTGCATGCGTTCGCCGCCGCCGTCGGGCTTCCGATCACAGCCGCCAAGGTCATCGCTGAAGCCTGTTATCGCTGTTGTTTACTTTTCGCTTTGCCGGACCCTTGCATGGGAAGTGTCAACAAAGGGTAATGCCAATAGGCAAGCGGGAGAGGGCGGATTGCGGCGGTTGCGCTCCGCGAGCAGTCAATCGGCGACGATGGGGGGCTTACGCGTCGGGTTTCGCCATCCAACTGACGATGGGCATGGCCGGCAAGACCCAGCCGAGCCCGGCGACCGGATAGAAGATCGCCTGATAGAGCCCGGATGCCGCGAGCCATGGCGTCTGCGCGACCGTCATGCCGAGCAGCGACCAGACGACGACCAGCACGAGCAGGGCGATGGTGCCGAGGAATTTCCGAGTACGGATCCGCATACCTTAAAAATGCAACTCGCGGGGCTGGGACGAGGCTTGCGCCGAGGCTGCGGTGGACTATAAAGGGCCCGAAAAATGCATTCAACACACGGATTTTGATGACCCGTCCGATGGCACAAAAGGGGTTCCAGCTACGCGCCGTGCGATGGTGGCTGGTGTTCGTGGCGCTGTTGATCGCCGCCATGGTGCTGGTCGGGGGAGCGACCCGGCTGACCGAATCCGGTCTTTCGATCGTCGAATGGAAGCCCGTGACGGGCACTTTGCCCCCGCTCACGCAAAATGAGTGGTCCCAGGCCTTCGAGGGCTACAAGAAGATCCCGCAGTACAGCGAAATGAACGCGGGCATGACGCTCGACCAGTTCAAGACCATCTTCTGGTGGGAATGGAGCCACCGGCTGCTGGGACGCTTCATCGGCGTGGCCTTCCTGCTGCCGTTCCTCTGGTTCATGTGGCGCGGCATGTTGCCGTCCGACCTGAAGCGCCGGCTGTGGATCATTTTCGGTCTGGGCGGGCTTCAGGGCGCGGTCGGCTGGTGGATGGTCGCCTCCGGTCTCACCAATCGCGTCGAGGTGTCGCAATATCGTCTCGCGACCCATCTGGTGCTGGCTCTGCTGATTTTCGCGGCCATCGTCTGGACCGTGCGGCGATTGTCGGATCGACCGTCGTTGCAGCCGCCGCTGCGATTGCGGATGACCAGCGGCATTCTGGTTGTGCTGGTATTCGTGCAGCTTTATTTCGGGGCGCTGGTCGCCGGACTGCGCGCCGGCAAGGTCTTCAATACCTGGCCCGACATCGACGGATCGTTCATTCCGTCCTCCGCGCGGCTGTTTTTCGAACAACCGTGGTGGCGTAATCTGTTCGACAATACGCTCACGGTGCAGTTCGAGCATCGCATGATGGCTTATACGTTGTTCGCGATCGCGATCCTGCATCTCATCGACGCGGTGGTGTCGCGCGCCGGCGGTGCCGTCGTGCGCGGGGCGCTCTGGCTGGCGGCGGCAATGACGTTGCAGGCGACGCTCGGAATCCTGACTCTCCTGAACCAGGTTCCGATCCTGCTCGCGCTGGTGCATCAGGGAGTTGCGATCCTCGTCCTGACGCTCGCGGTTGTTCAGGCGGAACGGCTGATGGCCGGCAACACCGCGTTGGAGCGGCACCGGCTGCGCGTGGCGGCCGGATAGGCCGATCAAAGGAAGCGTGGCGTAGTTGCGGCGCGTCTCTTTTTTTGCACGCCCGAGGCGATCGGCAGCCCTCCGTTGAGAAACGGAGCGGTGGTGGTACTATCAGCAGAATCCGCCTGACACGCGATGTGATCGATTCAATCGTCACGGACTGATTCACGTCCTCATAACGGACCGGCCCGAATTCTGGCCCTGTACAGATTTTCGAACCTGCATCATGATGCCCGGGTCATGAGCAAGCCTCGATAAGGTGGAAATCTCATAACCCCGCCCGATCGATGGCGAGCCCGAAGCGGGCGGAGCGAAATCGGGGTGAGGAATGGCGAGATCCGGCAATCTGTCCGTCCTGTTCATCACCACCTGGGCCTTCACCGTCTGCTTCGCCGTCTGGATGATGTTCGGCGTGGTCGGCATTCCGATCCGCGAACAACTGGGGCTCGGTTCGACCGAGTTCGGTCTCCTCACGGCGACGCCCGTCCTGACTGGTGCGATTTTTCGTTTGCCGCTCGGCATCTGGACCGACCGCTTCGGCGGACGGATCATCATGCTGCTGTTGCTGGTCGTCTGTGCGGTCCCGCTCTGGCTTGCCGCCTATGCGACCGCGCTCTGGCAGTTTCTGCTGCTCGGACTGGCGCTCGGCCTCGTCGGCGCCTCGTTTTCGGTCGGCACGCCTTACATCGCGCGTTTCTTTCCAAAGGAGAGCCGAGGTTTCGCGATGGGCTTCTTCGGCGCGGGAACGGTTGGTGCGGCGCTCAACATGTTCGTCGCGCCCTGGCTGATCGCGGCCTATGGCTGGCAGATGGTGCCCAAGGTCTATGCCGTCGCGCTGTTGGTCACGGCGCTTTTGTTCTGGGTGTTGTCCAAGCCTGATCCCGGCGTCGGCGGTCAGGTACCATCGATGTGGCAGCAACTGTCGGTGCTGCGCGATCCGCGGGTCTGGAAATACTGCCAGTACTATTCGATCGTGTTCGGCGGCTTCACCGCGCTGTCGATCTGGATGCCGCAATATTTCAAGACCGAGTACGGCTTCACCATCGCGCAGGCTTCGCTGCTGGCCGCCTGCTTCTCGCTGCCCGGCGGCGCCTTCCGCGCTTTCGGCGGCTGGCTGTCGGATCGCTTTGGTGCCCACAACGTGACATGGTGGGTGTTGTGGGTCGCGTGGGTCTGCCTGTTCCTGCTGTCTTACCCCAAAACCGATCTGATCGTGCACACGATCCGCGATCCCCTGAGTTTCCGCATCGCCCTGCCGTCGTGGTTCTTCACGATGCTTCTGTTCACGCTCGGCATCGCCTTTGCCTGCGGCATGGCTTCGACGTTCAAGTACATCGGCGACGATTTCCCCGACAGCATGGGAGCGGTGTCCGGCATCGTCGGCATGGCGGGCGGTCTGGGCGGCTTTCTGCTGCCGATCATATTCGGAGCGATCCTCGACCTGCTTGGCGTGAACTCGAGCTGCTTCATGCTGCTCTACGGCATCATCTGGGTGTCGCTGACCCTCAACTATCTGACTGAAGTGCGGCGAGCACCCGTCATGGGCGAACGGCCTCGCTCGCCTGCGGCGGAGCAGTCGCGTTAGAGTTTGCGCGTTTTGACAGAAGCGGTTCTATCTTGTCATTGCCGCACCCCCGGCAATCCCTCTCTCTTCGAAGAAGGTGGATGCCCGGCATAAGCCGGGCATGACGGGCATCCCGTCCAAAGCAAACCCGTTCTACGTCATCGCCTGATCGAGGTCGGCCATCAGGTCTTCCTTGTCCTCGATGCCGATCGACAGGCGGACGATGTCGGGGCCGGCGCCTGCGCGCGTCTTGGCCGCGTCGTCAAGCTGGCTGTGCGTGGTCGATGCCGGATGGATCACGAGCGAGCGGGTATCGCCGATATTGGCGAGGTGCGAGAACAGCCGGAGTTTCGACACCAGATTGACGCCGGCGTCGTATCCGCCCTTCAGGCTGAACGTGAACACCGCGCCCGCGCCCTTCGGCGAATATTTGCGTGCGAGCGCGTTGTACTTGTCGCTCGGCAATCCGGCGTAGTTGACGGCGGCGACCGCGGGATGCGCGGCCAGCCATTCGGCGATCGCCTGAGCGTTCTCGCAATGCCTCTGCATCCGCAACGGTAGCGTCTCGATGCCGGTCAGGATCATGAAGGCGTTGAAGGGCGACAGCGCCGGGCCGAGGTCGCGCAGGCCCAGCACACGGCAGGCGATCGCGAATGAGAAGTTGCCGAACGTCTCCTGCATCCGGATGCCGTGATATTCCGGGCGCGGCTCGCTCAGCATCGGATACTTGTTGTCCTTCGACCAGTCGAACGTACCGGCGTCGACGATGATGCCGCCGAGCGAGTTGCCATGGCCGCCGAGAAACTTTGTGAGCGAGTGAAGCACGATGTCGGCGCCGTGCTCGATCGGCCGTATGAGATAGGGGCTCGCCATCGTGTTGTCGACGATCAGGGGAACGCCCGCCTTGCGAGCGACAGCGGCGACGGCTTCGATGTCGGTGATCGAGCCTCTCGGGTTGGCGATGGATTCGATGAAGATCGCCCGCGTCCGCGGCGTGACCGCCTGCTCGAAGGATTCGATCTCGTCGGGGTCGGCCCACGCCACGTTCCAGCCGAAGCTCTTGAAGGCGTGGGTAAACTGGTTGATCGATCCGCCGTAGAGCTTGCGCGAGGCGATGACCTCGTCGCCGGGCTTCATGAGTTGCTGAAGCGTGACGACCTGCGCGGCGTGTCCCGAGGCCACCGCGAGCGCCGCGGTGCCGCCTTCGAGCGCGGCGACGCGTTCCTCCAGCACCGCGTTGGTCGGATTGCCGAGGCGGGTGTAGATATTGCCGAAGGCCTGCAATCCGAACAGCGACGCTGCGTGGTCGGCGTCGTTGAAGACGAACGACGTGGTCTGATAGATCGGCGTCGTGCGCGCGCCGGTGGTCGGATCAGGCTGCGCGCCGGCGTGGACGGCAAGCGTTGCAAAGCCGGGGATGCGATCGGTCATCTCATGTCCTGTTTCGGTCGGAGGTCATTCCGCTAAAGTGTTTTCGATGCTGATGGGATCATGCGCCGCCGTCAAGGCGCTAGGAGAGGCTTTGCCGGTTTCGGCATGCGGCCTTGGGGCGCGGCGAAGCTGAGGAAGGTTTATGCGCTCACGCCGGGTCGCTTCTGTCCTTGGCGGCGCGGTCGGCGGCCAGCGTGCTGCCGCCGCCAACGCTCACGCGGTTGAGCGACAGCCGCTGGCCATGCACGGGCATGGGCGCGCGTTTCGAACTCAGCGTACGCGAGTTGACGCCCATCCATGAAATCTCCGACGACAGGCGGCCGTATTCGATCTTCGGACAGCGGTTCATCACAACCTTGATGCCGGCCGCCTCGGCTTTCGCAGCCGCCGCGTCGTCGCGCGCGCCGAGCTGCATCCAGATCACCTTCGGCAAAGGCGACAGCGTCAGCGCCTCCTCGACGATCGGCATGATGTGGCTGGAAGAGCGGAAGATGTCGACCATGTCGAGGGGGCGGCCGATGTCCTTCAACGATGCAACGAAGGGCTTGCCGACCAGGCTCTTGCCGATGTGGCCCGGATTGACCGGGATCATGTCGTATCCGCGTTCGGCGAGATACTTGAACGCGAAGTAGCTCGGCCGCACGTTGACCGGCGAGGCGCCGACCATCGCGATGGTCTTCACGCTGTCCAGGATCCCGCGGATATAGCTGTCGTCGTAGGTGTCGTGGTTCATTTTCAAGTCCAGGTCATTGAAATCATCGCGGCCGTTCAAGCCGATGTTGTCATTCCGGGATGCGCGGTCTTATCGCGCCGCCCCGCAATCCGTGTGTCCGGCAGTGTTTATGGATTCCGGGTTTGCTCGCGAAGGGCGCCGCGCCCCGAAATGACGAAGAAAATTGAGTCCTATCGATCTTTCCACTTCGGGTCACGTTTTTCGATGAAGGCGCCGATGCCTTCCTCGGCATCGCGGGCCATCATGTTCTCGGTCATGACCTCGGCGGCGTAACGATAGGCATCGGCCAGATTCATTTCGGCCTGCCGGTAGAAGGTGGCCTTGCCGAGCTTCACCACATAGGCCGATTTGCGCGCGACCTTCTGCGCAAGCTCCAGTGCGGCATCGCGCTCGAACCCATCGGCGACCACGCGATTGATCAGCCCCATCCGCTGCGCCGCCGCGGCGTCGATCGGGTCTCCGGTCAAAAGCATTTCCATGGCCTGCTTGCGCGCGATGTTTCGGGTCAGCGCCACCATCGGCGTCGAGCAGAACAGACCGATGTCGACACCCGGCGTTGCGAAGCGCGCTTTCTCTGAAGCCACGGCGAGATCGCAGGTCGCAACAAGCTGGCAGCCAGCTGCGGTGGCGACGCTCTGGACGCAGGCGACCACCGGCTTCGGCAGTTGGACGATGGCCTGCATCATCGCGCTGCAGATCGTCATCACGTGCGCGAAGTAGGCGCGGCCGCGATCGGGGTCGGCGCGGTGCGCGGTCAGCTCCTTAAGGTCATGGCCGGACGAGAACGCCGGGCCGTTGGCGGCGATCACGACCGCGCGAACCGTCGGGTCCGCGCCGGCCGCCTCGATCGCCGCATGCAACTCGCCGATCAGCCGTTCCGACAGGCTGTTTCGCGCCTCCGGGCGGTTGAGGGTCAGCACGGCGATGCTGCCTTCGGTTTGCCGCAAGAGTACCGGTGGTCGTTCCGGGGTCTCGGCGCGGGCAGGGCTGGCGGTCATCGAATTATCCGCTTGGGCGAAACGATCATCCTAATGTAACAGGCACCATCGGGCGTGAGCAGGGGCAGGACGACATGGCGACTGCGAAAATGAACGTGGCCGAACTCGAGGCGTTTCTTCACGCCGAGTTCCCTCAGGCCTTCAGGGACGGCGATATCGCCATCGAAAGCGCCGACGGCGAAACGTCGCTGCTGCGTCAGCGCTACAGCGAACGCATGCTGCGCCCCGGCGGGACGGTTTCCGGGCCGACGCTGATGGCATTGGCCGATTTCGCCATGTACGTGGTGCTTTTGTCCCGCATCGGCCCGGTCGGCCTCGCGGTGACCGCCAATCTCAACATCAATTTTCTGCGCCCGGGACGCCCGGGTCAGGATGTCCTTGCGGCAGCGCGACTTCTCAAGCTCGGCAAGCGTCTGGCGGTGGGCGAAGTGACGCTGCTGTCCGGCACGTCACCAGATCCGATCGCCCATGTGACCTCTACCTACTCCATTCCGAATGCTTGAAAATTTGAGAGGTAATATAAAACCATTTTTATAAGCTACTGATTATAAGATAAAAATATCGATCGGATGACGTTGACTGGAATTGATTGCTTCTCTAGAACGCCCTCGGTTCGACGCTCGGGCGTTGAGGTTCTCTTTTCACGGATTTCTCACATGAAAACGTTCTCGGCAAAGCCAGCCGAAGTGACGAAGAAGTGGGTGCTGATCGACGCCAGCGGGCTGGTGGTCGGACGGCTCGCCACCCTCGTTGCGATGCGGCTGCGCGGCAAGCATCTGCCGATCTACACCCCGCATGTCGATTGCGGCGACAACGTCATCATCATCAATGCCGCCAAGGTGGTTCTCACCGGCCGCAAGCGTGACGACAAAGTCTATTACAATCACACCGGCTATATCGGCGGCATCAAGGAGCGCACCGCGAAGTCGATCCTCGAAGGTCGTTTCCCGGAACGCGTCATCGAAAAGGCCGTGGAACGCATGATCCCGCGCGGTCCGCTCGGACGCGTGCAGCTTGGCAATCTTCGTGTTTATGCCGGCGCAGAGCACCCGCATGAAGCCCAGCAGCCGGAAGTCATCAATGTCGGTGCGATGAATCGCAAGAACATGAGGGCCGCATAACGATGTCCGATACCATGCAGTCTCTCGATCAGTTGTCCGCACTGAAGACGGCCGAATCCGACGCGCCGAAGCACACCAAAAAGGTCGACAAGTACGGCCGCGCCTATGCCACCGGCAAGCGCAAGGATGCGGTTGCCCGCGTCTGGATCAAGCCGGGCGCCGGCAAGATTCTGGTCAATGCCCGCGAGGTCGAGGTTTACTTTGCGCGTCCGGTGCTGCGCATGATGATCCAGCAGCCGCTCGTCGCGGCAGCCCGCGCCGGTCAATACGACGTGATTTGCACCGTCGCCGGCGGCGGCTTGTCGGGTCAGGCGGGGGCCGTTCGTCATGGGCTGTCGAAGGCGTTGACGAATTTCGAACCCGAGTTGCGCGGCGTTCTCAAGAAGGGCGGCTTCCTGACGCGCGACTCGCGCGTGGTCGAGCGCAAGAAGTACGGCAAGGCGAAAGCCCGCCGCTCGTTCCAGTTCTCGAAGCGCTAAGGCGCGTTTTCGACATTCGCTGCAGCCTTGCAGCGAATGTCGGTTCCCGGATTTGGGCGATCCCTTTCTCAAGGACCGGCGGGGATATATCGGGCTTCTCAGGAAGCCTGTTATGCTCGCGGGATGAGTTTCGGTTCGTCGCCGTCGCGGAAGAATACGGATGGGTCATGCCCGCCCATTCTGTTGCGGTGCGCGTTTGTCTTGATGCTGCTAATGCCGCGCGTCGTCTTTGCGCAGGTCGGTTGGGAGACGGCACCTGATCCCGGACCTGCGGCCAAGACGGATCAGGACACGCGCGAAGCGATCTGCCTGATGGTGGAGTCGGCAGCCAGGGCCGAGAACCTGCCGCTGGAATTTTTCGCACGCGTGATCTGGCAGGAGAGTCGATTCCAGACCGATGCCGTTGGTCCGCTGACCCGCAGCGGCGAGCACGCGCAGGGCATCGCGCAGTTCATGCCGGGAACGGCAAGCGAGCGGCGGCTGCTCGACCCGTTCGACCCGGTGCAGGCGTTGCCGAAGTCGGCCGAGTATTTGAACGAATTGCGCGGGCAATTCGGCAATCTGGGATTGGCGGCCGCGGCCTATAATGCCGGCCCTCGCCGCGTGCAGGACTGGCTCGACGGCAAGGGATCGATGCCGGCCGAGACGCGAAACTACGTCTTCGCGATCACGGGATCGCCGATCGAGGACTGGGCCGATGCCGGCAAGGGCGGCAAGCCGCCGGATCGCGCACAGCCATCATCGAGTTGCCGCGAATTGATGGCGATGCTGAAGCGCGCGCCAAATCCTTTTGTTGCGGGGCTTGAAGAACGCGTGAAGCTTGGTGCAGACAAACCCTGGGGCGTACAGCTTGCGGCCGGCTTCAGCCGGGTCCGCGCCATGGCCATGTACGCACGAGCCATCCGGCACCTCGGCTCCGTGATCGGCGACCGCGATCCAAGTCTGCTGGGCTCGGTATTGCGTAGCCGTGGCACCCGGACGTTTTATCAGGTCAGGGTAGGGGCCGATACGCGCGCGGAAGCCGATGGTCTCTGCAACCGGATCAGACACGCTGGCGGTGCCTGCCTCGTGCTGCGAAACATGCGCATGAGAAGTTGAGTTCGGCATTTCACGGCTGAGCGTTGACAGATGCGAGGATGCTCCGCTCGACGAGATCTGGTTATGTTTTATGATAAATAACGGTCCGTATCGTGATATCAGGACGCAGGGAGATAACGGCCATGGTGCGTGAATATGAGGTCCGAGAAGGAGAGGTTGTCGTCGAATTGCCGCCTGCGACCGACGCCGGGCTGGTGTTCATCGGCAGAATTCGCACGCCCTGGACATCGCGCCTGAAAACCCCGCGTCAGGGGCGCGAAGACGGGCCGGTTTGCCGGCTCGAGATTTTCGATCTCTGGAAGCCAGCATTGCAGGGGCTCGAACGATATACGAGCATCGAGGTCATTTATTGGCTGCACCTGTCGCGTCGCGACATCGTGCTACAGACGCCAAAGAGCAGCGGCGAGACGCACGGCACGTTTTCGCTGCGATCCCCGGTGCGGCCCAATCCGCTGGGAACCTCGCTGGTCAAGCTGGTCGGCATCGAGGGATCGACGGTTCTGGTGCGTGGACTGGATTGCATTGACGAAACGCCGCTGATCGACATCAAGCCGAACCGTTGCCAGTTCACGCCGATTGCGCCGCCGCAGGACGGCGATTTCGAAACCGGGTGACGACGGATACATTCCCCGGAAAACGAGGAAAACCTCAGCCCTCGCCATTACTCGCTTTGCGAAACGGCCCGGCCTCGGTCAGTTCGCGGCCAGCTTCGGCGACATACTGTCGTTCGCGCTTGAGATAATCGCCTACCGCGCGGCGCAGCGCAGGGTCGGCGATATAATGCGCGGAGTAGGTGGTTTGCGGCAGATAGCCGCGCGCGATCTTGTGCTCGCCCTGCGCGCCCGCCTCCACCCGTTTCAGGCGGTGGCGGATCGCGAAATCGATCGCCTGATAATAGCAAACTTCGAAATGCAGGAAGGGATGATGTTCGATCGCGCCCCAATGCCGCCCGAACAGCGTGTCCGAGCCGATGAAGTTGATGGCGCCGGCAATCCAGCGGCCATCGCGCCGGGCCATGATCAACGCGATGTCCCGGCTCATGCTCTCGCCGATCATGGAGTAGAAGGACCGGGTCAGATAAGGCCGGCCCCACTTGCGTGATCCGGTCTCCATATAGAACCGGAAGAAGGCGTCCCAGGCTTCCTCCGTGAGATCGCTGCCGGTGAGGACATGGATGGTGATGCCATTGGCGAGCGCATCGCGCCGTTCGCGGCGGATCGCCTTGCGGTGTCGCGAGGCGAGGCTGGCGAGAAAATCCTCGAAGTTCGAATAGCCTTCGTTCCGCCAGTGAAATTGCTGGTCGGTCCGCTGGAGGAATCCGTTTCCTGCGAGAAACGCCCATTCCTCCTCGCGGGCGAAGGTGACGTGAGCCGACGAAGCCTGCGTCGCATCGCAGAGTCCGATGAGGCCTCCGGCCAGTACGGCGGGGACGCGCGTCTCGTCGCAGCCGGGGCGAACCAGAAGCCGCGGACCGGTGGCAGGGGTAAAGGGAACCGAGGCCAGGAGCTTGGGGTAATAGCGGCCGCCTGCTCTTTCATAGGCGTCCGCCCAGCCGTGATCGAAGACATACTCACCCTGCGAGTGGGACTTCAGATAGCACGGCACGATGCCGACGACCGTTCCGTCGCGGCGCGCGATCAGGTGGCAGGGTTTCCATCCGGTGCGCGCACACGCCGAATTCGATGTTTCGAGCGCCCTGAAAAAGGCATGTGAGACGAAAGGGTTGTATGTCTCATTTGATCTGAAAATCGAATGTGCAGGGACTTCATCTCCCGACGCCGACGATCCGTGGTGCTCGATTGCAGGATTTGCGCAGGCGTCCCAGTCCGCAGCCGGAATCTGGCCGACCGAGTCGATAGCTTCGAGCGATATGTCGGATAACGTCATCGAGGATTTGAGCCTGCGATCAGCCATTGCACGTGGTGATGTCCGCTGTGTGGCGGTTTCATTCGATCCACGAGATTGGGCACGGCGCCGGGGCCGTCAAGGGAGTGGAGATTAGACCTCCGGATGGAAGCCCTCGAAAATCATCTGGTCGGCATATTTTTCGGCGCGGATGCGCTGTTCCGCGGTTCGCACCGTCCATGTCAGCAGGGAGCATCCAAAAATGTTTCTTGCAACCCATGGGGCTAACGCCGGAAGTTCATTCACCCAGTAAGCGACAAAATGCGGCCGGGTGCGGAAGGCGTGACGCAGATAGGTCATGCCTGCGCGCTGATCAGGCGTCGTACCGGGCCATTCGGCCGCGGTATAGGTCCGCTCGGCCACGATGCCGCGCGGGCGCGCCGGCATCAGTTCGCGCAGAGCCAGCACCTGATCCGGGTCGAACGACATGCCCGCAGCGGGTCCCTCATATGACGACAGCACCTCGGCCATCCGCCGCACCAGCCGGCGATCCCCATCGAAATGGCTTTTGACCTCGATCACCAGCGGCACGCGGCCGGCAACCAGCGCGCAGAGGTCCGCGAGCGACATCATTCTCTCGGACGTGTTCTTGAAGGCAACCTGTTTCAGTTCGGCGGCGGTTTTGGTTCGCAGGGCTCCTGAACCTTCGGTCAGGCGGCCCAGTTCGTCGTCGTGATGAACCATCGCCTCGCCATCGGCGGTGAGTTGGATATCGAGTTCGATGCTGAAGTTTCCGGCCATAGCCGCTCGGGCCGCCGCCGGCATGTTCTCGACGATGCCACGGGCCTCCTCATGCAGGCCGCGGTGGGCGACCGGGCGTGCCGTCAACCAGTCAGGTGCGCGCATCGGCGTCAGGCAACTTCGAACAGACCTTCCACTTCGACCGCCGCATCGGCGGGAAGGGATGCAACGCCGACGGTCGAACGGGAATGGCGGCCTTTGTCGCCAAACGCCTCAACCATCAGATCGGATGCGCCGTTCATCACCTTGGGCGCGTCAAGGAAATCGGGAGCGGAGTTGATAAAGCCGCCCAGCCTGACGACGCGGACCACCTTGTCGAGATCACCCAGCGCAGCCTTGACCTGCGCCAGCAGGTTGAGTGCGCAGCCGCGGGCCGCAGCGCTGCCCTGTTCGACGGTGACTCCGCCGCCGAGCTTGCCCTTGGCGATCAGTTCGCCCTCCGGACCGAAGCAGAGCTGTCCGGATACGAACAGCAGATTGCCGGTACGGACGAATCCGACGTAATTCGCCACGGGCGACGCTGGTTCATGCAGCGTAACGCCTTGCGCCGCCAACTTCTGCTCGATCGTTCCTGCCATTTCGGCCCCCGCTGATGGTTGTTTTGCCTGAAAACTCGGCTCAGTGGTTCTATCTCGCATCGTCATGTCACATGCAAGTGATGGCGGAGCGAGACCGGTTTGCGGAAATGCCGAGCAAGGTTTGATCGATGGTCAAGTCGGCCATCAAATCGCAGTGTGCTGCCGCGCCGCCCTAGTTGCGACGCAATAGGGCAGCGATAATGCTTGGATTCGGCCACATCGAGAGGTGATATGCGCGCCCGCTTCGATTGCTTTACCTTCGGTTTTTGGCCCGGGGCTCTGACGTTGGTCGTGGCAGCAGCGTTTTCGCCGCTACTTGGAAAGCCAGCCCACGCCGCAGCCGGGACTTCGTTTCTGCCCCATCAGGCGCTGTACGATCTGAGCCTTCTGAAGTCGCGCGGCGGCACGTCGCTGGACAGCGCGCGCGGGCGAATCCTGTACAAGTTCTCCGGAAATGCCTGTGAGGGGTACACATCCGATTTCAGGCAGGTCTCGGAAATGGATGGCGGGGAAGGGCGAAGCACACTCAGCGACCTGCAATCCACGAGTTGGGAGGATGCGGAGGGCAAGAGCTACCGGTTCAAGATCGTGACCCGCATGAATGACAGCGATCAGAGCGAGGTTGACGGTCTCGCCGAACGGACCGGCGACAAGATTACCGTGAAGCTGACGCAACCGGTGGCCAAGACGTTCACGGTCGACGGCAAGGTCGTGTTTCCGACCGAACAGATTCAGCGCATCATTGCGGCCGCGAAGGAGGGCAAGTCCCTGCTCGAGTTGACCGTGTATGACGGCTCCGACAACGGCGAGAAAGTCTACAACACGCTCTCGGTCATCGGTAAACCGATTCACGGCGATAAACCCGGATCGACGTCCGATCCGTCCACCACCAACGATCACATGAAGAAACTGACCCGGTGGCCCGTCACCGTCAGCTACTACGATCGCGACGCCAAGACCCACAGCGGCGAACAAACGCCGGTCTATACGATGTCGTTCGAACTGTTCGAAGACGGCGTGTCGCGGGCGCTGGTGCTCGACTACAACGACTTCGTGATTTCCGGCACCTTGGGCAAATTCGACGTCAGCGATGTCAGGAAAGCCAAACCCTGCAAGTAACGTACACAAAAAGGTAAATCGGGTGAGCCGTCTGCCTGCCTTTATTGACGCGGTTTCTCGGGACCGTCGTAGGCTATGCCCCGGATGACGGCAGCGCTTCCGTACTTTCTGCGCAGATCGTCCATAGCCCGCTCAGCATGAGCCGAGCGGCGATCCAGCATATCGGTGTCATCGGCCCGCGACCCCGGCCGCAGCGCGCTGACGCCCGCTCCCATCAGGCGGAACGCGGTGCCGTCGATTTCCTTCGCCAGCATTTCGCGGCAGGTTGCGAATATCTTCGACGCGAGTTGAGTCGGAATGGAGACCGATTGCGAACGGGTCCGTGGCCGGAAGTCGGATGTCTTGAGCTTCAGCGTGATCGTCGATCCCGCCAGCTCGCTTGTCTTGAGCCGCGATGATACTTTCTCCGACAGCCGCCAGAGGATTCGTTCGAGCGTGGCGAAGTCGCGGATATCGGTTTCGAACGTCGTCTCGCTGGAGATGGTCCTGGCGCCGCGGTCCGCGATCACCCGCCGGTCGTCCATGCCGCGCGCCAGCCGCCACAACCGGCGGCCCTCGGTCGGAAATTTCTTCATCATGTCGATCTCGTCGGCACGCTGCAGATCGCCGATGGTTCGAAAGCCGCGCTGCGACAATCGTTCCTGGGTGGCCGGGCCGACGCCGAAAATGAATCCGACCGGTTTGTCCGCGAGCATGATGCGCGCTTCGTCCTGGTCCACCACCGCGAATCCCCGCGGCTTGTCGAGGTCCGAGGCGATCTTGGCGAGGAACTTGTTGCAGGACAGTCCGATCGACACCGTGATGCCGATGCTGCGTTCGACCTCGCCCGCAAACATTGCGAGCACCTTGGCTGGAATCATGCCGTGGACGCGCCGGGTGCCGCGAAGGTCGAGGAAGGCTTCGTCGATCGACAGCGGCTCCACCAGCGGCGTCAGCGCCTGCATGGCGTGACGTACTTCGCGGCCGATCCGGATATATTTCGCCATGTCAGGCGGAATGACGACGGCCGGGGGACAGAGCGCGAGCGCCTTGAACATCGGCATCGCGGAACGCACGCCATACGTCCGAGCGATGTAGCAGGCCGTCAACACCACGCCGCGCTTGCCGCCGCCAATGATGACGGGTTTGTCCGCCAGCGCAGGATTGTCGTGTTTTTCGACGGTGGCATAGAATGCGTCACAGTCGATATGGGCGAGCGCTAGGGCCGGCAGTTGACGGTGGCGCACGAGCCGAGGAGAGCCGCATGCGCTGCAGCGGATCGCCGAAAAGTCGAGATCGCCGAAACAATCCCGGCAGAAGCATAACGGACCGTCCGGCGGCGCCTCGGTCACGGGGTCTCGCGTCCCGCGAGAGAATCGCCGAGCGCCATCCTGGCTGCGGCGATGGTGGTCGGATGATGTCCGGAGGATTCTGAAAAAGCGCTGACGGTGGCATCATCCCGCAGCACGAAATCGAGCACGCCGGTAAGAAAGTGAGGATCGGAGGCGGAAGCACGCAGGGTTTCCGGGCCGATCCCGGTTTCCGACAGGAACCGGCCAAGTCGTTCACCGTCATCCGCGATAAAAGAAAGCGCCTGAATCGCCACGATTTCAGCTACTTCGCGCGGATTATGCACACGCTTTGTCATCGCGGGTGTTTGCCTTTCCGTAATATATCGCTTCTACTTTGGGACCATCATGCCCGAGTCCGGGAAACGTGTTCAAGCAAGTGCTAATCCGCTCGCAAAAAGACGGGCATTCGCCTTAACGGCTTTGGAGCGAATTCTAGTGCAAATCTAAATCCAGTTTGCGGACAAGTTTTGCGATGCTTGTGCATGTTTCGCTCACCAAGGTGGGTGAGTGTATCGACTGGAGGTCAGGGTGGCCAAGACGGTCCTGATCGTGGAAGACAACGAGCTCAACATGAAGCTCTTCCGCGATCTGTTGGAGGCTCACGGTTACCAGACGTCTGGGACCAGCAACGGCTTCGAGGCGCTCGATCTGGTTCGCAGGCTTCGCCCCGACCTCGTTCTCATGGATATTCAGTTGCCACAGGTCTCCGGCCTCGATGTCACGCGCTGGATCAAGGACGATCCCGAACTGCGTTCGATTCCCGTGGTGGCGGTGACGGCCTTTGCGATGAAGGGCGACGAAGAGCGCATCCGCGAGGGTGGTTGCGAAGCCTATTTGTCCAAGCCGATTTCGGTCGGCAAGTTTATCGAGACCGTTCGACGGTTCGTGGGTTGAGGAGACAGCGGTGTCCGCGCGTGTTTTGGTCGTCGACGATATTCCCGCCAACGTCAAACTTCTGGAAGCACGCTTGTCGGCGGAATACTTCGACGTCGTGACCGCCTCCAGCGGCGCGCAGGCGCTTGAAATCTGCGCGCGCGCCAGGTGCGATATCGTCCTGCTCGACGTGATGATGCCGGACATGGACGGCTTTGAGGTCTGCCGCCGGCTGAAGACCAGCCCGGCGACCCATTTCGTTCCCGTGGTGATGATAACGGCGCTGGACAGCCCGTCCGATCGCGTGCGGGGCCTCGAGGCTGGCGCGGACGACTTCCTGACCAAGCCTGCTCCGGATGCGGTGCTGATCGCGCGGGTGCGTTCGCTGACGCGCCTGAAAATGATGACCGACGAACTGCGCCTGCGCGCCGCGACGTCGCTCGAGATCGGAATGCAGGCGCCGGAACGCGACGCGGTTGCCGATGCCGGGAAGGGCGGCCGCATTCTGCTGGTGGACGACCGCGCCTCGTCGTACGAGCGGCTGGCGGCGGTGTTGAGCGCCGAACATACCGTCGATGTCGAAACCGATCCGTCCGAGGCGCTGTTTCACGCCGCCGAGAACAATTACGATCTTCTCATCGTGTCGCTCGGACTGGAAAATTTCGACGGCTTGCGGTTGTGCAGCCAGGCACGGTCGCTGGAACGCACGCGGCACGTTCCGATCCTTGCCATCGCCGACGCCAACAGCAATGCGCGATTGCTTCGAGGTCTCGAGATCGGCGTGAACGATTATCTGCTGCGGCCGATCGACAAGAACGAGTTGCTGGCGCGCGCCCGCACGCAGATACGCCGCCGCCGTTATACCGATCACCTGCGCGACAATGTGCAGAACTCGATCGAAATGGCGGTGACTGACGGGCTGACCGGTTTGCATAACCGTCGTTACATGGAAAGCCATCTGGTCACGCTGGCCGAGCAGGCCGCGACGCGCGGCAAGCCGCTGGCGCTGATGATGCTCGACATCGACTTCTTCAAGTCGATCAACGACAACTATGGGCACGATGCCGGCGACGATGTTCTGCGCGAATTCGCGGTGCGGGTCCGCAAATCCATCCGCGGCATCGATCTCGCCTGCCGCTATGGCGGCGAGGAGTTCGTGATCGTGATGCCGGAAACCGACCTGCATGTCGCGGGCATCGTCGCCGAGCGGCTGCGCCGTTCGATCGCCGGTGAACCGTTCGCTATCCACAACGGTGCGAAGCGGATCGAGGTGACGATCTCGATCGGCCTGTCGATTCTGGAGCGCAAGGGCGAACCTGTCGCCGACGTTCTCAAGCGCGCCGACATCGCGCTCTATCGCGCCAAGCACGATGGGCGAAACCGCGTCGTCGCGGAGGCGGCCTGACACTGCCGCAGGTTCTCGCAAAATAAAACGGGGCCCAAGGCCCCGTCCTGATTCACCGCTGACGAAGCGCCGTTACTTGATCTTCGCCTCGCGGAATTCGACGTGCTTGCGCGCCACCGGATCATACTTTTTCTTGACCATCTTGTCGGTCATGGTGCGCGAGTTCTTCTTGGCGACGTAGTAGAAGCCGGTGTCGGCGCTGGAAACCAGCTTGACCTTGATGGTGACCGCCTTGGCCATGTGCAATCCTTCGATGTCAGGAATCTGGAAAGCCGGCCCAGCGTCAGGCCCGCGTTGGCCGGCAAACTAGCCGTGAAACGCCCAAAGTCAAGGATTTCGAGGCTGTCGAGGGCTTCAAATCGGTGTTTCCCGCAAAATGGCCATTTTCTCGGCCGGCTGCCGCAAGGAGCGGTCGCGCGCTGCGCCGGCATCGCGGAATTGGTGATTCAAGCCGTGCCCGGCAAAATATCCCTTTGCATTCTGCCGCCGCAGAAATGGAAGAACGGCACGTCGGCATCGTGTCGCAGCGGCCCGGCGGCAAGACGCTTTTGGAGTTCGTCGAGTACGCTCCGGGTCACCGAATGAAGGCCGGCGAGAGGTTTTGCATCCATCTCCACCCAGACAAGTTCGACCAGTTCAGCGTCGGCGTGGACCAGGCCCTCGACGCGATGGGCGATGGCGGAGGCATCCGCGCTGAAGAAGCGGGTATCGAAACGGCGTACGCAACCGGGCGGGGTGATGGCGCGCGCGATCAGGTAAAGGCCTGAGGGGTCCGGCAGCAATCCGGCATTGCCGAAGTGTTGCCACGCCCCGGTCAGTTTCGCGACGGGTTTCTCGGTCTTGCGTCCGAGGCAAAGTCCGGTTTCCTCGCAAACCTCGCGGATCGCGGCGACTGCGAGCGAGCGGGCGCGCGACGATTGAATCTTTGGACTGCCCTTGAGCAGGTTGGCTTCGAGTTCTTTCGGGATCGGCGCGGCGACAGGCACCCTGTGGTCGGTCTTTTCGACGCTGCCGCCGGGAAAGACGAACTTGCCCGGCATGAAGACCACGTTGTCGTGGCGCTTGCCGAGCAGCACCCTTGGCGCGGCCGCGCTGCGGTCGATCAGGATCAGCGTGGCGGCATCTTTCGGCCGGCGATAGGAGTGATGGCTCGTGGCGTGGATTTCACGTTCGCTAGCCAACTCGCCGCCGGTTCGTGATGCGAACGTCAAATCCAGAACTCCACTAGAAACCTATATTTGCTAGTGGTCCTTTTGATCTGACATTCGCAAAATCCATGGAGAAAAGGGATACGAATGTCAGAATCGGACCACTCGCCTGTTGCGCAGGCTGCTCCGCGGTCTCTTGCATGTCGCTACGGACGACTCGATGATCCGGCTGAACCGCCGGATTCAGACGTGGTCGTCGACGAAATTCTCGTCAAAACCGTGCATGCGGAGGGCCCACTGGAGACCGACCACAGCACCCTTGATCGGTTGAATCAGCCATAGCGCCATGAACAGCGTCATCGGCAGATAAATCGCCCACTGCAGCATGAGTGGCGGCGAGAATTCTTTCTCGATCATGAGGGCCAGCGGGACCACGATGTGGCCGACGACGACGATGACGAGGTAGGCCGGAAGATCGTCGGCGCGGTGCGGCGTAAAATCCAGTCCGCATTCGGAACACTTGTCGGCGGTTTTCAGAAAGGAACGAAAGAGCTTGCCTTCGCCGCATCTCGGGCAGCGGCAGAAAAGGCCGCGTCTCACCGCGGCCCAGGCGTTGCGCTTCTCGCCAATCGCGGATTCGCGGGTCCAGACTTTGGTGGTCGCGGGATCGGGCCGAGTTGTCGTCATGATTTGCCCTTCTTCGGTTTGCCAGCCTTGCTCTTGCCCGGCTTGCGTGACGTCTTGCGCGGTTTGCGGCCCGGATGGGCTTTCGAACGGACTTTGAGACGCCGCGCTCCCTGCGGCCCGCGCGTCTCCTTCCTGTTTCGTCCCTCGCGCTGGCGGGGGGTGCGGTCATGTGACCCGGAATTCCTGCCCGATAGGAGCTCGAAACGTAAAGCACCTGCCAAGGGTGCCGCTTCTACCAGACGAACCTCCACCACGTCACCCAGCTTGTGCATGGAACCGCTACGCGAGCCGACCAGTGCATGGCGGGTCTCGTCATAGTTGAAATATTCCGTGCCCAGGGTCCTGATCGGAATCAGCCCGTCGGCGCCGGTGTCGGTCAGTTTCACGAACAGCCCCGCGCGGGTCACGCCCGAAATCCGGCCCTCGAAGATATTTCCGATGCGGTCGGCGAGGAAATGCGCGATCAGGCGGTCGGCAGTCTCGCGTTCCGCCTTCATGGCGCGGCGCTCGGTGACCGAAATCTGGGCGGCGACCTCCGCCAACGTCTCGGCGGTCTCGGTCGCGGGCAAGGCGCCGTCGCCAAGGCCGAGCGCCCGGATCAGGGCGCGGTGCACGATCAGGTCTGCGTATCGCCTGATCGGGGAGGTGAAATGGGCGTAGCGGCGCAGATTGAGGCCGAAGTGGCCGTAGTTCTCGGCCGAATATTCGGCCTGCGCCTGCGAGCGAAGCACGACCTCGTTCACCAGCGACTCGGAGTCGTGGCCTTTGACGTGATCGAGCACGCGGTTGAACAATTCGGGTCTCAGCGCGCCGCTCTTGGCAAACGATATGTCCAGCGTCCTCAAGAATTCGCGGAGGTTGTGAACCTTCTCCACCGTCGGCTCGTCATGAACGCGATAGATCAGCGGCAGGTCTTTCTTCTCCAGCGTCTCGGCTGCGGCGACGTTGGCGAGGATCATGAATTCCTCGATCAGCCGATGCGCGTCGAGCCGCTCCGGCACGATGACGCGGTCGACCGTTCCGTCTTGCTTCAGCAGAATCTTGCGCTCGGGCAATTCGAGATCGAGCGGATCGCGCTCGTCGCGTGCGCGCTTCACCAGAGCGTAGGCCGCATAGAGCGGCTTCAGGATCGGCGCGAGCAGGGGACCGGTGACATCGTCGGGGTTGTCGTCGATCGCAGCCTGTGCCTGCGCGTAGTTCAGTTTCGCCGCAGAGCGCATCAGGATGCGATGAAACGCATGCGAGCGCTTGCGGCCGTCGGGACCGATCACCAGCCGCACGGCGAGAGCCCCGCGCGCTTGGCCCGGCACCAGCGAGCAGAGATCGTTGGAGATGCGCTCCGGCAGCATCGGCACCACGCGATCGGGGAAATAGACCGAATTGCCGCGCTTCAGCGCGTCATGATCCAGCGCCGATTCAGGCCGCACATAATAGGCGACGTCGGCGATAGCCACGGTGACGACAGCGCCGCCCTTGTTGTTCGGATCGTCGTCGGGCGCAGCGTGAACCGCATCGTCGTGATCCTTGGCATCTGGCGGATCGATGGTCACGAGCGGCAGCGCGCGCCAATCCTCGCGACCCTGAAGGGTCGCAGGCTTCGCAGCCTCCGCTTCGCGCAAGGCAGCCGGCGCAAAGACTTGTGGAATGTCATGGGCGTGGATCGCGATCAGGCTGATGGCTTTTTCGGTCGCGAGCGATCCGAGCCGTTCCTTGACCTTGCCTGACGCAGGACCGAAGTCGCGGGTGCGCACAAGCTCGGCACTAACCAGATCGCCGTCTTCCGCGCCGGCGCTGTCGGCCTTCGCGATGTTCAATTCGCGGCCGGCCTGCTTCTTGTCGACCGGCACGAGACGACCGCCGCCCTGCGGCAGGACGCGATAGATGCCAAGGATGCGCGCGCGGGTATGATCGATCACCTTGATGACGCGGGCGCGATAAGGCGCGGAGTCGTCGGGCTCCGTCGCCTCAATGCGAAGCAGCGCGCGGTCGCCGATGCCGGCAGCGGTGCCGGGCTTCGCGCGGCGCGGGACGTGAATGCGGATTTTTGGCGGAGTGCCTGCTTCCTCGTCCCACTCGGTCGGCGTAGCGAGCAGTTCGCCGTCGCTGTCGCGTCCGGTGATATCGGCCATCAGCGTCGGCGGTAGCGTTTCCGCCTGACGTAGCTTGCGGCCTCGCTTGACGATCGTGCCGTCGTCCGCGAGATCGCGCAGGACCTTCTTCAGTGTGACGCGATCCGCATTCTTCAAGCCGAACTCGCGGGCGATCTCGCGCGTGTTGGCTTGTCCGGGATGCGCGCGAATGAAGGCGACGATAGTCTCGCGGTCCGGGAAACGCCTGTCGCGCGGTTTGTCCACGTTAGCCGTTGCCGGCGCTCTTCTTGGCAGGCGGCTTCGCGGTCGTGGCGGGTGGTTTGGCCGCCGCGACAGGGCCTCGCGCCTTGCTCACCGCGTCGGACTTCGGCTTGGCGGAGGCCGGTTTCGCGGCCGCCTTCTTGGCTGCCTTTTTGGCCGGCTTCCTCGCCGCGGCATCCCCATCAGCAGCCTTTTCAGTCTTGGCGGGCTTGGCCTTCTTCGCCGCGCGTTTGGTCTTGCCGCCTCCCTTGGCTGCGCGTTCGTCGATCAGCGCGATGGCTTCGGGGAGGGTGATGGTATCCGGCGTCTTGTCGCTCGGAAGGGTGGCGTTGACGCCGCCCGCGGTCACATAGGCGCCGTATCGCCCGCTCTTGACCGCCACGACGCCGAGCGTCGGGTGGTCTCCGAGCGGCTTGCCGGGATCGGCACCGAAGCGCCGGCTCGGCCCTTTCGCGATTTTTTCCGCGATCAGCGTCACCGCGCGGTTAAGGCCGATGTCGAATACCTCGTCGCCGGCTTCAAGACTCGCGTAGGTTTTCTCGTGCCGGACGAACGGACCGAAGCGGCCGATGCCGGCGGTGATCGGCTCGCCGGTCTCCGGATGCTTGCCGATCTCCCGCGGCAACGAAAGGAGCTTTACCGCGAGGTCCAGTTCCATGTCGGCGGGCGAGGTGTTTTTAGGAAGGCCCGCGCGTTTGGGCTTTTCGCCCTCGGCATAATCGCTGGGCTCGCCGAGCTGGATGTAGGGGCCGAAGCGGCCGGACTTCACCGTCACGTCGAGACCGCTCTGCGGATCCTTGCCGAGAATGCGGTCGCCGCCCGCATCGCCGTCGGCGGCCAGCGGCCGGGTATAGCGGCACTCCGGGTAGTTGGAGCAGCCGACGAATGCGCCGAATTTTCCGGCCTTGAGGTTCAGCTTTCCGGTACCGCAGGTCGGGCACTGGCGCGGATCGCCGCCGTCCTCGCGCGGCGCATAGATGTGCGGCCCAAGCATGTTGTCGAGCACGTCGAGCACTTCGGAAACGCGCACATCCTTGATGTCATTGACGACGCCGATGAAGTCGTCCCAGAAATCCTTCAGGACCTGCTGCCACGATACCTCGTTGTTCGAGATGCGATCGAGCTGCTCCTCGAGGTTGGCGGTGAAGTCGTATTCGACATAGCGCGCGAAGAAGTTTTCCAGGAACGCAACGACGACGCGACCCTTGTCTTCGCCGTAGAGCCGCTTCTTCTCGAGCTTGACGTAACCGCGATCCTTGAGCACCTGCAGGATCGAGGCATAGGTGGAGGGTCGGCCGATGCCGAGCTCCTCCATGCGCTTGACCAGTGAGGCTTCCGAGAAGCGCGGCGGCGGCTCCGTGAAATGCTGGGTGACGCTGAGGTTCTCGCGCTTCAACGCTTCGCCTTCGCTCATGGCCGGAAGGCGGCGGCTGTCGTCGTCTTCCTCATCGTCGCGGCCTTCCTGATACAGCGCCAGGAAGCCGTCGAACTTGATGACCTGACCGCTAGCGCGCAGCTCCAGCATGCGCGATCCGGCCTTGGCCGCGATGTCGACGGTCGTACGCTCCAGCTCCGCCGATTCCATCTGGCTGGCGATGGTGCGGGTCCAGATCAGCTCATAGAGTCTTGCCTGATCGGAATCGAGACGCCGCTTCATGTCCGCGGGACGACGCGACAGGTCGGTCGGGCGGATCGCCTCATGGGCCTCCTGCGCGTTCTTGGCCTTGGTCTGGTACTGACGCGGCGCGTCCGGCACGTAGGCATTGCCGTAGTCCTCGCCGATTACCTTGCGCGCCTGCGTAATTGCCGACGGATCGATCTGCACGCCGTCGGTTCGCATGTAAGTAATGAGGCCGGTGGTCTCGCCGCCGATGTCGATGCCTTCATAGAGCCGTTGCGCGATTCGCATCGTGTGCGCGGGCGCGAAGCCGAGCTTGCGGCTCGCCTCCTGCTGCAGCGTCGAGGTGGTGAAGGGCGCCTGCGGATTGCGGCGCGCCGGTTTCGCCTCGACGGTCGAGACGGTGAAATTGGCGGCCTCGATCGCCTTCCTGAAATCCTCGGCCTCAGTGCCGCTGCCGATGTCGAGCCGCTGGATTTTCTTGCCGTCCGCGCCGACGAGGCGGGCTTCGAAGGTTTCTCCCCGCGGCGTCGCGAGCGTCGCGATCAACGACCAGTATTCGCGGGGCACGAATTTCTCGATCTCGAGCTCGCGGTCGCAGACCAGCCGCAGGGCGACCGACTGCACCCGGCCGGCCGAGCGCGCGCCGGGCAGCTTGCGCCACAGCACGGGGGAGAGCGTGAAGCCGACCAGATAGTCGAGCGCGCGGCGCGCCATGTAGGCGTCGACCAGCGCGCCGTCGATCTGGCGCGGATTCTTCATCGCGTCGGTGACGGCCTGCTTGGTGATGGCGTTGAAGACGACGCGCTCGATCTTCTGGTCCTTCAGCGCGCGTTTCTGCTTCAGCACCTCGAGCACATGCCAGGAGATCGCCTCTCCTTCGCGATCGGGGTCGGTGGCGAGGATCAGCTTGTCGGCACCCTTGAGCGACCTGGCGATGTCGTTGAGTCGGCTGACGGCCTTCGGATCGACCTCCCAGATCATCTGGAAATTGGCGTCCGGATCGACCGATCCATTCTTGGCGGGGAGGTCGCGGACGTGGCCGAACGAGGCCAATACCTCATATGACGCGCCGAGATACTTGTTGATCGTCTTGGCCTTGGCGGGCGACTCGACAATGACGATATTCATGTTATTCCAATAGTTTACATGAAAACTCGAAGCTGGCTCCATCGGGAGCGCCCCGGCTGTTTCGCGGCGAACATGGGTGCAGCGCGCTCTTAAGTCAAATAGACTTGTGTGAAAGGCCGAAAGGCTGACCTGTCATTTTGGTTGTGTTTTCATTATTAACAACTTATAGTTGTGAACGCATGGAGGGTGGCGAAGCCGCGATACAGCTTTCACTCTGGCATGATGGGGCTGGTCATGATGAGAGGAGCGGCCGGGATGAGAGGGAGACCGGACCGGAACGTAGAGTCTCGTGGTCCCGACACCGGCGCGGACGAACCCGCTGGCGATGGCGGGCCGGATGAGGCAGTGCGCTACCTGGCGACAGCGGTCGCCGATCTCGGATTGATTGCCCGGCGCCACGGCCTGGAAACTCTCGGCTACCTGCTCGACATGGCGCAGTTGGAAGCCGAAGAAATCGTCCGGCTCCGCGCTACGCGCGACCGGCACTGATGGACGAACCAGGCTTCAGCAGGCCGCTTGATGAAGGGCTTTCACAACTTTGCAGGGCCTGCTTCTGATCCCGTCGGAGGCGGAAAGCTGGTTACAACGCTTCAAGCGAACCTGTATCCACTTCGCTCGAAAACGCTCCAGCTCTAGTGAAAACCGGGTCGTAGCACCGGCAGGCTCCCAGGAATGGAGCGCTTCGCAGCACTGGCATCGCTGGAAATCGATTGCACGTTGTCATCTTCATCGACGTGACGGCTTGCCCGGAGGGTTGGTTTGGCGTGATGCGGCAGCGAAACCATGGCCTTTAACGGCGCGGCGGATTTTTCCGGGATTGTAAATATATTCTGCGCCGGCACGGGAAATGTGTTGGTAGCGGGGCCTTCGACCACCTCCGACTGGCGCGGCCAGGGCGACTCCTCCGGCGCGGGCGCGGCGCCCCGGACGAAACGGCGCGAACCGCTGAATGCCTCCGGCAAAAGAAACAGCTTGCCATCGCGCAAGTCGGAATCTGAAACCGCGGGAGCGGGCAGCGTGCCGGCGTGCGCGAAGCTGAAACGCGGTACCTTGGGCCAATGCGCTGACGCGACCGCGTCTGACGTCGGATGCGTCTGCCAGTCGTGCGGCGATGTCGGCGTCTTCGGCCGATCGGGCGTGGCGGGCACTACGTGGACGATGCGGTAGCCGCGCTCCTTCAGCGTGCGGAGAATCCTTGGCAGCGCGGCGACCGTCCTCGCCTGGATGTCGTGCAGCAGCAAGATGCCCTTGCCCTTGGCCTCGATCCGGCTGATCGCGAGCTGGTAGACGCGATCGGCCGAGATGTGACGCCAGTCGTCCGCCGGGAAATCGGCGCTCCAGACCTGAATGCCTTTCGACGCGAGGTAATCCTCGACGTCCTTCGCCCGCAGCAGACCGGGAATGCGCATGAAAGGCGCCACAGCCGCAGGATCGCCCAATGCCGCCGTCGCGGAAGCGATGCCGTCATCGATTTCCTTTCGCGCCCGTTCGATCGGCATCCGGTTCATGCTGAGCGGATGGGTTTGCGAATGGGTGCCGATGGAATGACCTGCCGCCAGCACGCGGCGCAGGTCTTGCGGATAGGCGTGCGCCATGCTGCCGATGGTAAAGAAGGTCGCCTTCACGCATTCCCGCGCGAGGATATCGAGCACCTGGAGGCTGTGCGGCGGCAGGGGACCGTCATCAAAGGTCAGGACCACCTCGTGATCTTTGAGTGGCAAAGTTTCCGGGTATTGCATGCCTCCGATACGCGGATGTTCGCGGGGGTCCACGACCAGCGTCCTGGAGGTTCCGAGCGCATCTGGATTGCCGGGACAATCGCCGGCCAAGACGGGACCTGCCGTGAGTTCCAGGGCAGCGGCGAGAAGACCGGCGCAAAAAAAACGCTGTGGCTTCAGCCAAGTCCGGTTCAATGTCTTTGTCATTCGAGAGACCTTCGCGCCGCCAATTCGGTCTCGAAACTACCCGCCGGGCTATGAATGCCGCCTTAACTTGCGGCTGGAACGGAATGAGGGAAAGCGTGTAGCGGTTTTCCGCTCACATCCCGTCCCGGAACATCGAAATCGATCATTCACGATTTTTGATCGATCCGGTTCAAAATCATCGTGATCCGGCGGAATGGGTCGGGCTGTCATCGGCATTCGCATGCTTGTCGGCGTCTTTGGGCTTCTTCGGAACGACGTGCACCACACGGTAGCCGTTGACCCGCATGTATTTGAGAAAATCGGGCAGCATGGCAGCGGTTTGCGCGCGAATGTCGTGAAACAGGATGATGCCCTTCCGCGCAGCCTTGAGCCGTCCGGTAACCAGTTTCAATTCATCCTGGGGAGTCATCGGCAGCCAGTCGCTCGCCCAGAAATCGGCGCCGAACACGACGATTCCCCTCGCTTGAAGCATTTCGAGAAGTTCAGGCGTGGACTCGAAGTAGGGAAAGCGAAAAAACGGCGTGCTCGGGATGGTCGTCGCCTTCCCGTTGAGGGCGGCTTCGTCCGCCGCAATGCCGCGATCGATGTTGTCCTTGGCGGCTTCAAAGCTCATCGCATTGAGGTGCGGGTGCGACCAGGAGTGGTGCCCCAGCGTATGGCCGAGCGCCGCAGCTTTTCTCACCGTACCCGGCAACGCCTGCGAATTCCTGCCGACCTGGAAAAACGTCGCAAGTACGCATTCGCGCGCGAGCGCAGCCAGAATGCGCGGCGTTGTTGCCGCCGGACCATCGTCGAAAGTGAGGATCACTTCCTTGTCTTCGAGCGGGAGCGTCTGGGGAAAGCTCTTGAGGCCGATACGTGGATACCTGGCGGCATCAACCTCGAGGATGCGCGACGTACCGAGTGTTCCAGGACGCGGGCAGTCGCCGGCCCATGCCGGTACGGTCCATGAAACAAGAACGAGAAGCGCGACCTTCAACTTGCCCATCATGCGACGGCTCATCACGTGTGTATCACCGTGTCGAGTATAGCTTATTCGCAGCCACACGCTCCAACCGTTCACCGGGCCTTAACGCGCATCATCGACCATCCTCCGAATCGTGGGGTGGTCATGCAACGGTTGCGACTGAAGGCAGACGGGCGGATCGTGGAGATCCGCGACGGGCGGGAGTTTCCGCTGGCGCCTTCGATATCCGTCGCGAATGCGAGTTCCGCTTCCGACCCTTTCGTTGTGGGGTCTGCGGTGGCCGGAATATCTCCGGACGCAGAACCCGAGGTCAGAAGCCTGCGTCGGCGGGCGGGTCTGACCCAGGTCGAATTCGCGGCGCGGCTCGGCGTCCCCGTTGAGACAATCCGGAACTGGGAGCAGGGCAAGCGGATGCCGCGCGGACCTGCGCGCGCGCTCCTTGCAGTCATTGCGCACGCGCCCGAAACCGTGTTCGCTGCTCTCGACGGGCGCCCGGGCGGCTAGGCATTCAGCCGCGCCTGGCGGCTCCAGCGGCATAATGTTTGCGCAAAGATCGACTTACCCTCGGTGACATCGCCGCAGGAGATTTGCGATGCAATACGTTGAAGCCAATGGCGCGCGCATTCCGGCCATCGGGCTCGGTACATGGGAACTTCGCGGCCGGACCTGCGCGCGTCTGGTCGAGCAGGCGCTCAGGTTCGGCTACCGCCATATCGACACCGCGCAGATGTACGAGAACGAACGCGAGGTTGGTGAAGGCCTGCGCGCGTCCGGCATTGATCGGGACGATGTTTTCGTTACGACCAAGGTCTGGACCACACATTTCGCGCCCCACGATCTCGAACGGTCCGTCAAGGAAAGTCTCAGGCAACTGCGGCTCGCCCAGGTCGATCTCGTATTGCTGCACTGGCCCAATCCGCGCATTCCGCTGTCCGAGACGTTGGGCGCGCTTGCCAACGTCAGGCGGCTCGGCATGGCACGCCACATCGGCGTGTCGAATTTCACCGTCGCGTTGATCGATGAGGCGGTCGCACTCTGCCCGGAGCCGCTGGTTTGCGATCAGGTCGAATATCATCCCTATCTCGATCAGGCCAAAGTGGTGGAAGCGTGCCGACGCCATGACATGGCGCTGGTTGCCTACAGTCCCATCGCCAAGGGGCGCATCAAGACCGATGACGTGCTGCGCCGGATAGGGGTCGCTCACGGCAAGACGGCGGCGCAGGTTTGCCTGCGCTGGCTGGTTCAGCAAAACGTGGCGGCTATCCCACGGACCTCGCGGATAGAACGACTGTCGGAGAACATCGATATTTTTGATTTCACGCTGAGCGATGAGGAGATGGCGCAGATATCTGCGATGGGCAGCGCCAAGGGACGGTTAACGGATTTCGGCTTTGCTCCGAAATGGGATTAGCTCACAGCGATGAACCGCGGTGGTTGATTTCGGCGCGCCGCTCGCTCATGGATGTCGTCCCTCCGCTTGCCGGCTGATCACATGTTCTTTGTGCTTTCCAAAATCATCGGATTTGTCGCGCTGCCGTCGAACGCGATTGCGATCGTCTGCGGTCTGGGCCTGTGCCTGATGATGATGAGATGGCGACGGACCGGCGTCTGCCTGCTGACGGTGGGCATCGTCTCGCTGTTGGTGTTCGGATATTCGCCGGCCGGGAATGTGCTGCTGCTGACATTGTCGGATCGCTTCCCCGCATGGCAGTACGACGGGCACGATCCCGACGGCATCATCATCCTTGGCGGCGCCATTGATCCCGCGATATCTGCCGCTCGCGGCTCCGTGGAGACCAATGGCTCCGCGGAGCGGGTGATCGCCGCGCTCGAATTGGCGCGGCGGTTTCCAAAGGCGCGTATTGTCTACAGCGGCGGAACCGGAAATCTGGTTACCGACTTTGTTCCCGAAGCGCCGGTTGCCGGGCGGTTGCTGGAAACTCTTGGAATATCATCCGAGCGCATCGTTCTGGAAAGCGACTCCCGCACCACCGACGAGAACGCGCGGTTTACCCGCAAGCTGGTTTCACCGAAACCCGGCGAACGCTGGCTGCTGGTCACGTCGGCGTATCACATGCCGCGGTCGATCGGCGTATTCCGCAAGGCCGGCTTCGATGTCGAGGCCTATCCGGTCGATTGGCGCACGCGGGGATGGGTCGATGCCTTCACGCCGTTCGACAGGCTGAGCGCGGGCCTCGCCTCCAGCGATACCGCCGTGCATGAATGGGCTGGTCTGGTCGCTTATTGGCTGACGGGGCGCAGCGATGCGTTGTTGCCGTCGCCACGCTCCGATTAGTCGGTTCGCGCGCTCAATCCTGTCGCGGCAAGCCCAACCGGTACACGCCGCGGAAGTCCAGCGGATCGGCCGGCTTGCCTTTGCGATAGATTACGAGGCGCCCCGATTGCGCCAAGGCCACCGCGGCGCGCCGGATCGGCATCAGCAGAGCGTGCCAATCGGATTCGGAGGCAATCGCCTGCGCGATCTCCGGCGCGCTCAGCGTTTTGGTGACATCGCGCGTCAGGACCTTGAGAATGCTGTCTTCGAGGGAGAGCGCCGGCTGCGAATCTTGTGCGGTCATAGCTGATGCCATGACGCAACGATAATTGTTCCGCAAGAGGAAGTGTCCGATACGGGCCCTTCAGCCTGCTGTCCGAGAGTGAAACCGATACGGAGTGAACCGGGATGACTCTGACGCTCGTGATCGGGAACAAGAATTATTCGTCATGGTCGATGCGGCCCTGGCTGGCACTCAAGGCTGGCGGCATAGCATTCGAAGAGAGGTCGATTCCGCTCTACACCGGCGCGGCTGACAAAAAGCGCATTCTGGACGTGAGTCCGTCCGGCAAGGTTCCGGCGCTGATCGATGGCGACGTGACGGTCTGGGATTCGCTCGCGATCATCGAATACATCGCTGAACGGTTTCCGGAGGCAGGTCTGTGGCCGGCGGACCCGGCCGAGCGCGCGCATGCGCGCTCGGTCTCGGCGGAAATGCATTCAGGCTTCGCGGCGCTGCGAAGCGAATGCGGGATGAACCTGCATCGGCCGGTTCGCGCGAAAGCGCTTTCCGACAATGCGCAGGCCGACATCGCCCGCATCGGGGAGATCTGGACCGATTGCCGTCAACGGTTTGCGAAAAGCGGGCCGTTCCTGTTCGGGGCCTTCAGCGCAGCAGACGCCATGTACGGCCCGGTGGTCCATCGCTTCCGCACCTATGCGGTCGGTGTGACGCCACTGATGCGGGCGTACATGGAGGCCATGATGTCGCTGCCGGCATTTCAGCAGTGGACCGAGCAGGGACTCGCTGAAACCCGCGTGATCGAGAGATTGGAGGCCGATTGAATGCCGCCGTCTCGCATGTCGGCGGTAAAACGGCCCGCCGCTGTCAATTCGATGCGGTGGAGATACAGTCACAACCATCACTCGCGGGTTCCGGTCCCGGCAACCTCTAAACGCAGTACGTTACTGGAAAACCTGCAAAATTCGCAGTTCCACCATGTTGTTTATGCTGGCCAAAAGTCTCGGCCGCGTGCTATACATAACAAAATCTTGACCGGCCGCGCGCGGGGGCAGCGGGTGGATTTGTATTGGCGTTGAGTGATGGAGACGGCGTTGAAGCATAAATTTTTCGTTGGAGAAACGGTCTATTTCACCGCGAGCAACGTGGCGAGGCCGGCTGCGAGCGGCACCTATGAGGTGATCCGTTTGCTTCCCACCGACGGCGACGACTGTCAGTACCGTATCAAGAATTCGGCCGAGGCCTTCGAGCGCGTCGCGAAGGAAAGTCAACTCGCCGCCGGCTAGAACTTCCCGTCACGAGTCAGTCGAGGACGTCCGAACTAAGGCTTCCTTGATCAAGGCTTTCCTGATCAATTGCCGCACCAGACCTTATCCTGGCCCATGGGTTTATCCTGAAACCCTCCGAGGGACCACTCCGGACTGATCTTGCCGTATTTCCAGGTCAGTGAATAACCGGGAATCTGCATTGGCATTCGTCGATTGCGTTTTATGCTGCTCGTATTCGGCATGAGGGACAATCGCGCATGAACTGGGCGTCGGTAACATCACTCGATCAAAACTGGAGTTCGTCGGGGTTCCCGATGTGGCTGACGCTGGCTGCGGCGGCATTTTTCGCGGTTCTCGTGCTCCTGACGCTGGTTCGCGCCGACAAGTCGGTGGCGAATGTCGTCCTCACCGTCATCACATTGCTCGCGATCGGAGCAGCGGCTGCCGTCACCATTCGTGGCGGTTCTGAGGGCGCTCAGGCGTTCGAGTCGAAAAATCCATTCGTCCCCGTCAACGTGGCGATGCCGGCGTTGTCGTGCATCGACGGCCTTGCTGGTGATGTGGTTGAGACTGCCTGCGAGAAGGCGTTGTTTGGCACGCCGGATGCCGCGGCCGCCGCCGTCTCCTACGCCGCATCGGAAATCAGCCGATTGAGATCGTTCGGCGAGGTAGCCGCCGACAGTGTCGTGCCGCCGGAATTGCAGGCGCTGCGGCGGGCGATCGAGCGCGATCGCTATGGTCTGGTTGCCCATGTGCTCGTCACGCGGGATCACTGTCAGCCGTCGGACTGCGCTGCGTTTCAATTACTGAGCGATCACAGCAAGATCGCGGCGAACATGGAGGAAGGGACTTACGAGAAACTGGTGACGCGTTACGCATCATCCTGGAACGCGAGTACGGCACTGGCGAGTTCCCCCGAGGCGGCCATGCCGCCGGCATCGGCGCTCGCATCGGAGCCGACGGGCAAACCGACCAACGCCGAATTTCCGTCCTCCGCATCGATTCCGCCAGTCAGCATCATGACGCCCGAACCGCCGACAGGGACCGCTACTCCGTCACCGCCGCCAGCGACTGCGCAGGCTGTTCCGAAGCACCGTCCGGCTCCTGCGAAGAAACAGGCCGCTCCGAAAGCCGCGCCAAAGGTAAACACGGTGGCGCCGGTTCGCCTGACACCTGAACCGCCCACAGCAAGCACGCATCAGGATTAGCGGACTGTTCGAAGGCTTTACCGACATGCACCTTAATCTCGTCAAGCTGGCGGTCGGTTGCGACTCCGTAAAAGACCTCAGGGGCTGGATCGCCGATCGCATGAAGCAGGCCAAGCGAAATGGCCTGCCGCGTCACCACATCCACGTCACCCGGATGACGCCGAAGCGCGACGGCGAATTGCTTGCGGGCGGCTCGCTCTATTGGGTCATCAGGGGTGAAATCGCAGCCCGGGAGAAGTTGGTCGGGATCGAACCGTTCCGCGATTCCGACGGTATCGGCCGGTGCCGCATCGTCATGAAACCACAGGTGATCGCTGTCAGGCCGCGTCCGATGCGTCCGTTTCAGGGCTGGCGCTATCTGCCTGCAGCCGATGCACCTCCCGACCTCGGCAGCAATGCGGCGAGCGTTGCCGCGATGCCCGAGCCGCTCCGGCGCGAGTTGCGCGATCTGGGGCTGCTGTAGGCGCGAAAGCTGTGCTGAACGCCATGGGTTGTTGATTCCGTCCAAACCAGCCTGTTCTAAACGCCGATATTATCGATCAGGCGCGTCGTTCCGATCTTTGCTGCGACCAGGAGGCGGACCGGTCCGTCTTTTATCGAACCGATCGGAGCCAGCGTTTCAGCGTGACGCGCCTCGAAATAATCAAGCGCGAAGCCTGCGTCACCGATCGTTCTCGCGCCGTCGGCCATGACGGTTTCGAGATCGTCGCCGGTGCGCAGACGCTTCGCGGCATCCTTCATGACGCGGTGGAGCGTCGGTGCTATGGCGCGCTGCGCGGTGGACAGATAGATGTTGCGCGACGACATCGCGAGCCCGTCGCGTTCGCGCACGATCGGAACCCCGATCACCTTCACGCCGAGATCGAGATCGGCGGCCATTCGCGTCACGACCTTGAGCTGCTGATAGTCCTTCTGGCCGAACAGGGCGACATCGGGTCGGCACTGTGTGAACAGCTTGCCGACGACAGTCGTGACGCCGCCGAAAAAATGCGGACGGAAACGATCTTCAAGACCTGCCGTCGCCGGTCCTTCAGTCAATATCCGGGTCGCAAATGCCGACGGGTACATTGTGCCGGCGTCCGGATTCCAGACCAGATCGACACGCGCCTCCGTGAGTTTGGCGATGTCGGCTTTCCAGGTTCGCGGGTACGATCCGAAATCCTCATGCGGCGCAAACTGGGCCGGATTGACGAAAATCGAGACCACAACCTTTGAAGCGCGACGTTTTGCCTGATGCACCAGCGCCAGATGGCCGTCGTGAAGCGCTCCCATGGTCGGCACCAGGGCGAGGGTCGCGCGACGCGCCCGCAAACTCTCCAGGGCACGGTGCAACGCGGGAAGGGTGCGGGCGATAGCGGGGGCGCGGGGCATTGCTGTGCGGTACGACTTTTTGCCTTATATGTCATGTTTATATGACATATATCTCGACAGTGATGAGAAGACTCTCCACAGCCTGAAGAGCTGCCGGTTGGAACATTCGCCCAGCGACCTTTCCCTGCGCATGTTAGAATTGAAGGACCACTGACAAATACAAGCTGATGATGAAGTTTTGAGTTTGTCTCGCGCGCCCGGAACCGTCGGCTGGATGGGCTGCAATGTCAAATTCCCCTCCACGGGCGTGTATTGAATCATCCGTGGTTTGCGCCACATTGTGTGTTTAATTTCTTTGCGAGTTTCGATGTCCCGCGATCCGCTGCCGCCAAAGTATCCTGCTGACCCGGCCGCATGCCGGACCACGTCGCTTGGCGGTGATGCCCCGCTGCCGGACGTAAAGCCGTCGACCGCGTCCGATATTGCTGCGTTCGTCGCCAAGGCTCGCGAAATGTCGCCCTATGCCGCGGGCAGTCGCGCCAGGCTGATGTTTGCGCTCGACGCGACCATGAGCCGGCAGCCGACGTGGGACATGGCCTGCGCTCTCCAGGCCGACATGTTTCGCGAAGCCGCCGCGATCGGCAGTCTCGACATTCGCCTGACCTACTATCGCGGGCTCGACGAATGCCGTTCCAGCGGCTGGATATCCGACAGCAAGAAGCTGGCAAGATTGATGAGCGCCATCGACTGCCGGAGCGGCGATACTCAAATTGGCAAAGTTCTCTCGCATGCGCGCAGCGAGGCGGTCGCCTCGGGCATCAAGGCCGTCGTGTTCGTCGGCGACGCGATGGAGGAATCGGCTGACGATCTCCGCGCGACCGCCGGCGAACTGGGGTTGCTGAAGGTCCCCGTGTTCATGTTCCAGGAAGGACGTGATGAGACTGCGGAGAAGACGTTTCGCGATATCGCGCGGCTCACCGGCGGCGCCTGGTGCCGGTTCGATCCCGGCGCCGCGGCCCAGTTGCGTGAATTGCTTCGGGCTGCCGCGGCCTATGCCGCGGGCGGCAGGGACGCGTTGCGGCGGCTGTCGACCACCAGCGCGACCCAGCTTTTGGGACAAATGAAGTAGCGCCATGATGCGCCTGGCATTTCGTATGCCGCAGTAGCCGCCGCCAACAATCGCTTTCGCCGGTTGCGCCGACATACTATCTATCCGTCATGCCGACTCTGATCTTGGGCCTCGTCGCCTTTCTTTTCCTATATTTGCTGCTTCAATTGCTCCGGGCGGCAAACCCGGCCGTGCTTGCGCGGGCCATCAGGCTCGCAGGCGGCATCATCGCGCTCGCGGTGGCTGCCTTTGTCGGCATCAAGGGAGAGGTGGCGATAGCGCTGCCGCTCGGAATTTTCGGCGCCACGCTTCTGGGCTGGTCGCCGTCCCTCACATCGTTCTTCGGCAAGCTTTTCAGCACGGGGACACAGAGCGCGGGCGGCCACACGTCCCAGGTGCGCTCGCAGTTTCTCGACATGATCCTGGATCACGACAGCGGCCGTCTCGGCGGATGGATCCTTGTCGGACCCGACGCTGGCCGTTCGCTCGACGATTTCGACCTGCCGCAACTCGTCGCAATGATGACGAGCTTCGATGCCGAGAGCTGTGCGTTACTTGAAAGTTATCTGGACCGCCGGTTTCCCGCCTGGCGTCAGAACGCGCAAGGCGATGCGGCAGGGGGGCGGCGTCACGCGCCGGCGGGCGGCAAAATGACGGACGAGGAGGCCTACGAGATCCTTGGCTTGCAGCCGGGGGCGAGCGGGGACGATATCCGGCGCGCGCATCGAGGGCTCATGAAGAAACTGCATCCCGACCAGGGGGGGTCGACGTACCTCGCGGCCCGTGTAAACGAGGCCAAGGATACCTTGCTTCGCACTCATCGCAGCTAACTCCAACGCCACCAAACGCTACACACTGCGAGCTGCTTCTGCCTGTCTCCGCTTGACGTCCCATGTCGTCCGCCGTTGTCCGGCGTCGTTGATCGTTGCGGCTCACTCTATCCGCGAATTCTTGACGAGTGGTTTGCATGGCCTGGATTGGGTGCGTTTTGACGAAGCGCCGCTGCGGCCGCATTCCTTTGTCGCACGCATATTTCGTTTCTGATTGATCAGAAGGAAGTTCTATTTTTTGTTGTGACGCGGTTTCTTTACGCGCCGGTATTCATCCTCGGGTCAAGCCCGAGGACATGCTCCGGTCGAAAATGCTATAATGAAGATGGAACGCGAATGGGCATGCTCACGCGTGATTTTCCGTTCTTCAACGAAATGACCGGGCAGGGCCGGTGCGGGCGCGCGATCAGTTTTTGATCGTGATGCAGGGCAGGTCTGAACGCTTCAGGGTGCGGCACACCGCTTCGGCTTCATCGCGATCAAGCCCGGCGAAGCGTGCGCGGTACAGCTTCTTGTTGCCCTTGCCGACGGGCTCGGTGAAAGGATCGGCCTTGCCGAGCACGCCGCGGGCGCGGCCTCGCGCCGCATCGAGGCGCTCGCGGGCTTCGCTCTCGGTTTCCAGCGCGCCGACCTGTATGATCCAGCCCGAATGCGTCGCCACCGGCTTCACCGCGCCGTTCTGCTGAATAGCTTGCGGTTGAGCCGACCGCGGTTGAGACCTGGGCGGGATATCCGCGTGTGCCATCGCCTGGGATGTCGATGCGGAAAGGCTGGAGGCCGGCAACACACCCAGGATGCCTTGCCCGGTGCCGAAGTTGGCGGGTTGCGGCGGCATGCTGGCCCGCGCCACGACAGAACCTGATGTTTCCGGCGTCATGTCGCGAGCGGTTGCGGCGGCACTGTCGACCGACGGCACCGCTGACGTTGGCTCCGCGGACGCCAACCTGACCGATCCGGCCCTGACCTGGACCGTCTTCACCCGCACCGGTTTCATCGGTTCGGTCGAGCCGGGAACGGCGTCGATCGGCTGGGTCGCGATGACCCCGCTGGTCAAGGGAGCGGGCTCAGGTCTGGTGCGCTTCGGCGGCAGCGCGGCGGTGGAGGCCGCTATCAGTGAGCGGGCCAGACGGGCAGGGCGTTCAGGCGGCAGCGCGACCGGTTCGGGCGGAGCCGATGCGGTCTGGATGGCGCCGTCGACCTGTGTCATTTCCGTAGGGCGCGAGCGTGCCTGATCCTCAGCCACCCTCGCATTGGCGTCGGCTGTGTTGCTCTCGGTAATGGCGGCGACTGTCCGGCGCGTCGCGGCCTTGTCCAGGTTTTCGGCCAGCAGGCTGCGCATTGTCGCATCGCGCGAACCGCTGCTGCGGCCTCCCAGGACGACGCCGACCAGATGGCGATTGCCGCGCTTCAGATTGGTGACGAGATTGAAGCCGGACGCCCGGATATATCCCGTCTTGATGCCGTCGACGCCATCGACGCTGCCGAGCAGATGGTTGTGGCCGCGGATGGTGCGGCCGCGGAACGTGAACGACGTCGTCGCGAAGTAACGATAATAGCGCGGAAAGCGGTCCTGCAATGCGCGGCCGAGCGTCGCCTGGTCCCGTGCAGTGGTGACCTGATCGTCGTCGGGAAGACCTGACGCATTGCGGTAAACTGTCCGCGTCATGCCGAGCGCGCGCGCCTTCCGCGTCATCATCCTGGCGAAATCACTCTCGTCGCCGCCGATCGCCTCGGCGATCACAACCGCCGCGTCGTTGGCGGATTTTGTCACCAACCCCTTGATGGCGTCCTCGGCGCGGATGGTCTGACCGGGCCGCAAACCGAGCTTGGTGGGGTCCTGTGCCGCCGCGTGCGCCGAAACCGGCATCTCGGTATTGAGACTCATCTTCCCCGAATCCAGGCGCTCGAACAGCAGATAGAGCGTCATCATTTTGGTCAGCGACGCCGGATGACGAAGACTGTCGGGATTTGTGGATGAGAGCGTCTCGCCGGAATTGGCGTCGACGACGATCGAGGCGAAACGCGGATTGTAGCTTTGCCGCGCCTCGTGGTGAGCGTGATGGCGATGGTGGTGACGGGCGCGGCGTGCGTCGGCGTGGTCCGTCGTAAAAACGAAGGCGGCGATCGCGGCCAGTCCGAACGCGCCAGCTCGCAGGACGCGGGCGGAAGCCAAGGTTGTGCGAAGCATGAACGTCCCCGTCCCCATTTTTTCGACTTTAGTCACCGGTTCGTGAGGCAAAATTGTGCCCAACACTCTGATCTGAACGTTCAGCGCGAACCGGTCTCAAAGGCGAAGTGGCAGATCAGGTTGCCGTTCTGGCTAAGAGCCTGGTTCAACGGTGCTTTTTTTGATCTTCCACCGGAACGCCCAGGATACCGGAATTCAGCCTAGGGGGGCGGAGTTTCCAAAAGGTTAAGCAACCCTTGATGGCATCTGTCGGATTTGCCTCGAATCGCCGATTGTGCGTCGCACAAAAATGCTTGCTTTTATTGTGCGGTGCACTATATCTGATAGCGAGAGGCTGGATGTCCAGCTCCGAATACCAACCTGGTGAGGAACCCCATCATGATGAAGATCGAAGAAGTTCAGCAGCACGGAAAAGAGCAACTCGACGCTGCGGTCGCGGCGGCGGGCAGCTTCCAGAAAGGCGTCCAGGCAATCGCTCTGGCGTTTGGCGATTACACGCGGAAGTCGTTTGAAGACGGCAACGCATTCACCGAGAAACTCGCCGGCGTGAGATCGCTGGACAAGGTTGTCGAGGCTCAGAGCGAATATGCCAAGAGGACCTACGAGACGTTCGTTGCGGAGTCGCAAAAGATCGGCGAACTCTACGCCGATCTCGCCAAGCAGACCTTCAAGCCCTTCGAGGATTTCGCCGCGAAGTTCGTTCCGGCCGCTCGCTGATATCGCAGGCAACCTCCAATAAAAAAAGCCCGGCCGCATTGGCCGGGCTTTTTGATGGTTGGCGGACGCGTTACTTCGCGATGCGGAGCTGCGAGATTTGCGTGAGAATGTTCTGGAACGCGTCAGCGGTCTGGGTAGCCGACGTGATCATCTGAAAATTGCCATTGCTGGCGCAGTCCTGCAGCACTTGCGACGTTGGATCCTTGCTGCCGATGTTCACCTGGACTGTGAAGATGGTTACGCCGGCATCTTTCGCGGCTTGACAGAGTTTTTCCTGACGTGCGTCGATACAGAGAACGTTGCCGGGAGAGCAAGTGTATTGCGTGTTGCCGTTGCCATATGAAGGCCAACGATCCTGCGTATTCAGACCGTCTGACAACAGCACCAGATAGTCTTGGTAGATGTGAGTCGAGTCCTTGTCGGGCGCCTGAATCGGCCCGTTGGTGGTGCTAAGGGATTGCCATCCCCACGCAAGTCCGATCGCCTGGTTGGTGCCGCCTGTCGGCTGCATGTTTGTGATCGCAGTCTTGAGCGTGCTCCAGTCATTGGTCATCGGTATGACCGGCTGCAGATATGCGCTGCTTCCAGTCTTGCAGTAATTTGTTGAACCCTGCTTGTATTCCTCGGCGGGAAAAAGGGAGGAGGGGTTGTTGGTATCGTTGGGGACTGCCCCCGAATTTTGTATGTCGTAGCTCTGATCCCGGTCCATGACGCAGCCTGACCAGGTGTTGTGGTTGTTCGGCGTCCATGTTGCCGGTCCCCATACGCCTGATGTCCAGGTATAGTTACTGCTCGTCCATTTATATCCCTTCTGCGTACAATCGCTCTGCGTCGTGTACTTTGATTTTGAGCAGCTTCCGGCTGCGGTGCAGGTGCTCTGCGTTGTGAAGCTCGAGTTCGAGCACGCGCCGGCGGAGTTGCAGGAAGTTTTGCTATTATATCCGCTGATGCTGCACATACTTTTCGCTACGCAAGCGGCCATCGTCGTATAGCTGCTTCCCGCGCTGCAGGTGCCGTTGTTTTCGTCCCAGGTGTCGGGGTTTGAGGTGCCGACAGGGCTACTCCACTTGATATAGCTTTGGTTGAAGCTGCTTCCGAGGTTCACGTCCTTGGCAAACGGGACGAGGGAGATATAGACGTCGCCAGCGTTCTTATTATAGTCGGAGAGCGTATCGACCATGTTTTTTGCAGCGGATATCAGCGCGGACATTTTGCCATTATCCTTCATCGATCCGGTGTTATCCAACACCATCGCGACGCGCATCCGCGAGTTGCCCCACGTCGCTGTGGAACTAGTTCCGAAGTTGATCTGCGGGAAACCGGCGATCTTCATGAAGTCGGTTTTGACGGAGCCGTGTCCCGTGGCAAGGATCGTCGCCGCCGCCGATGAGGTACTCGGCGTGTAGGTGGCGCTCACCGTGACACCAAATGCATTGCCGTCGTGATAAAGCGCTAAAAAATATTTCTGCAAGGCGTCCGTGATCTGCTGAGACGTCATGGTCGGACTGGCTGCGGCGTCCTTCGAAACCATCAGCACCGCCGAATCGATTGCCGCCTGCATCGATGAGCGCGCCGCATTGGCTCGTGTGTAGTCTACGGCGGCGCCGACGAAGCCGAGGACCGGCAGGAGGGCGATTGCAAAGATTGGTGCTATATTACCTCGCAGATCCCGACCAAAACGAGTAGCCGAACTGCGAATGCATTTGCGAATGGACGTACCAGACATGGCTGTCACCGATCCGTTGGTTTCGATCGGTATTTCGAGCCGCAGGGCTAAACGGGTGGTAAAGTTGTCCTGAGAAAGCAGGTAAATAGCCGCACAAATTGCAAGGACGAGCCGGAAGATCGCCGGCTTCGTCAATGGAGGTTAAAGCGCCGTGCCGGTTATTTCCGCACGCCGGCAGGAACTTCTTAACCGTGCTCCTGCGCCGGAGGATGTTTCGGTCTCGATTTACGATCTTGCGGTAAGCCGAATACGGACCCATACTCAAGGGCATTCGGATACCCAGCCGACGGCCGACCGCGACGCTGGCGGCCGTGAAACTTGCCTGGATCGACGCCGCCGAGCGGTTTGGCCGTCGGTTGGTGTTGATCCTGCGGAGATATCGAACGCTTAAGCCATGTTGAAGCTGCCCGCCCTTCAGACATCTGGAACGTCCAAGCTGCGTGTGGCGGATGTCCATTCTCCCTTTGCACCGCGGATGAATGACGAAGACCGTGCTGATGGTCGCGACGATCCGGCCGGGTCGGTCATCACCAAGGTCAAACCGAGGACCAAACGTCCCAATCTCTATCGCGTGCTGATATTGAACGACGACTACACCCCGATGGAATTCGTCGTTCATGTCCTCGAGAAGTTCTTTCAGAAGGATATAGAGGCCGCGACCCAGATTATGCTGCACGTCCACCATCACGGCATAGGTGAATGCGGCGTGTTCACCTATGAGATCGCAGAGACCAAGGTGACGCAGGTGATGGATTTTGCGCGCAAGCACCAGCATCCGCTGCAATGCGTGATGGAAAAAAAGTAGCTGCTCCCGTTCCGCGAATGAAATGGGTTGCAGGTCTGGCGGGATTTTGATCGAACCGAGCGGTTCATGACCTCGCGTGGTGCCATTCGGGCTTGCCGAATTCGGAACAGCCCCCCACAATTTCTGCGCTGCACCGGCACTTCCCCTCGGACGGTGTATTACTATATCATTGACGAAGGTTGTTGTTGCCTGACGGGGCGATGGCGATCATGATGGCCAAGAGACCCTAGAGGACGCGGAATGCCAACTTTTTCTCAAAGTCTGGAACAATCCCTGCATCGGGCGCTCGCGATCGCAAATGAGCGGCATCATCAATATGCCACGCTCGAGCACCTTCTGCTTTCGTTGGTCGACGACTCTGACGCCGCGGCGGTGATGCGTGCCTGCAGCGTCGACCTCGACAAGCTGCGCGGCAGCTTGGTGAACTATCTCGAAACTGAATTCGAAAATCTGGTGGCGGACGCCTCTGACGATGCCAAGCCGACAGCCGGCTTCCAGCGCGTCATCCAGCGTGCGGTGATCCATGTGCAGTCGTCCGGCCGCGAGGAGGTGACAGGCGCCAACGTGCTGATCGCGATCTTTGCGGAGCGCGAAAGCCACGCCGCTTATTTCCTGCAGGAGCAGGATATGACGCGCTACGACGCGGTGAACTACATCAGCCACGGCATTGCCAAGCGTCCCGGCGTTTCCGAAGCGCGTCCGGTGCGCGGCGTCGACGAAGAGACCGAAACCAAGAGCGGCGACGACGCCAAGAAGAAGGGCGACGCGCTCGAAACCTACTGCGTCAACCTCAACAAGAAGGCGCGGGACGGCAAGATTGATCCGGTGATCGGGCGCAACGCCGAGATCAACAGAGCGATTCAGGTGCTGTGCCGCCGCCAGAAGAACAATCCGCTCTTTGTCGGCGACGCCGGCGTCGGCAAGACCGCGATCGCGGAAGGCCTGGCGAAGCGCATTGTTGACAGCGAGGTCCCCGAGGTGCTGGCGACCTCGACCGTCTTCTCGCTCGATATGGGGACGCTGCTGGCCGGCACGCGGTATCGTGGCGACTTCGAAGAACGGTTGAAGCAGGTGCTCAAGGAACTCGAGGCACATCCGAGCGCGGTTCTGTTCATCGATGAAATCCACACGGTGATCGGTGCCGGCGCGACCTCCGGCGGCGCGATGGATGCGTCCAACCTGCTCAAGCCGGCGCTGGCGTCGGGAACGATCCGCTGCATGGGTTCGACCACCTACAAGGAATACCGACAGCACTTCGAGAAGGACCGCGCGCTGGTGCGCCGTTTCCAGAAGATCGACGTCAACGAACCGTCGGTCGAGGACGCCATTGCCATCCTGAAAGGTCTGAAGCCGTACTTCGAGGACTATCACAAGCTGAAGTACACCAACGATGCGATCGAGGCGGCGGTGCAACTGTCGTCGCGCTATATTCACGACCGCAAGCTGCCCGACAAGGCGATCGACGTGATCGACGAGTCCGGCGCGGCGCAGATGCTGGTTGCGGAGAACAAGCGCAAGAAGACGATCGGGATCAAGGAAATCGAGACCACAATCGCGGCGATGGCGCGGATTCCGCCCAAGAGCATGTCGAAGGACGATGCCGAGGTCCTCAAGCACCTCGAGCAGACGCTCAAGCGCGTCGTTTTCGGTCAGGATCGCGCGATCGAAGCCTTGACGGCGTCGATCAAGCTGGCGCGCGCCGGGTTGCGCGAACCGGAGAAGCCGATCGGTTCCTACCTGTTCTCCGGCCCGACCGGCGTCGGCAAGACCGAGGTCGCGAAACAGCTTGCGGAGGCGCTTGGTGTCGAATTGCTGCGCTTCGACATGTCCGAATACATGGAGCGTCACACCGTTTCGCGGTTGATCGGCGCGCCTCCCGGCTATGTTGGTTTCGATCAGGGCGGCCTGCTGACCGATGGTGTCGACCAGCATCCGCATTCGGTGGTGCTGCTCGATGAAATCGAGAAGGCACACCCGGATGTCTACAACGTGCTGTTGCAGATCATGGATCATGGCCGGCTCACCGATCACCACGGCAAGCAGGTCAACTTCCGCAACGTGATCCTGATCATGACCACCAACGCAGGTGCCTCCGACATGGCCAAGGCGGCGTTCGGCTTCACGCGTAACAAGCGGGAAGGGGATGATCGCGAAGCCATCAATCGGCAGTTCTCGCCTGAGTTCCGCAACCGGCTCGATGCCACTGTCTCGTTCGGCCATCTCAGCACCGAAGTGATCGGCATGGTGGTTGAGAAGTTCGTGCTTCAGCTCGAAGCTCAGTTGGCTGATCGCTTCGTGACTATCGAGCTGTCCGATTCTGCCAAGGCCTGGCTGATCGAACACGGCTACGATGAGCAGATGGGCGCGCGTCCGATGGCGCGGGTGATCCAGGAGCACATCAAGAAGCCGCTGGCGGACGAAGTGCTGTTCGGCAAGCTCAAGGGCGGCGGCCATGTCCGCGTCGTTGTGGTCAAGGACGAAACGGTCGCGGGCGTTGATCTTGAGAAGATCGGTTTTGAGTTCGTCGAGGGACCGGTCACGCCCAAGCCGGAGAACCTGCCGGGTGGCGCTCGCAAGCGCAAACCGAAGCCCGGCGACGGTATCTCCAAGGAACCGCTCAAGGCGTGAAGATTAGAGCCTCGCTTCTGATGGACTGAGAAGCGAGGCTCCATCATTTTGTTTTGACGCGTTTCTTCACGCGAGCCGGTATCCGGCCCTGAGTTGAGCAAACGATCAAATGGCCGGCACGTAATAACGTGCCGGCCATTTTGCTTGAAGCGTGATCCCGGAAAAGCCTGCCCCGGACCTGAGCGGGTGGAAACCGGTTTCCGGATGCTCGATCAAAAAGATAAGACCGGAGTCTTAGAGCCTTTTCCGCTTCTGATTCCATCAAAAGCGAACTCTGAGATTTTGGTTTGATGCGTTTTCTTCACGCAAACCGATCTCTACTTCGCTCGAAAACGCTATAGTTCAACGCAATTGAATCAGACTCTGGAACAGGCGCAGCCTGACGGTTGCTGATTCCGTACCTACCAGACCCGCGCCTGATTTATTTTTCCTCGGCGTCCTGCTCTTCTCCGGCTTCGGCGGCCTCGTCGTGCTGCGCTTCCGGATCGAAGAATTCGCCGGCGGCGGCGATCGCCTCCGCTGCGGCGTCGCGATCCTCCTGTCGGCTGCTGATGTCCTCGCCGCGCTTGATGCGCTCGGCTTCGTCGGCGCTGCGGGCGACAGTCACCGTGATATGAGCTTCGACTTCGGGATGGACCGCTACCGTCAGCTTCTGCTGCCCGATCGCTTTGATTGGCGCATCAAGCCAGACCTGCGGGCGGCTGACGATGATGCCGTCCGCGGCCAGCGAGGCCACGATGTCGCGAACCGTGACCGAGCCAAACAGTTGACCGGTTTCGGAGGCCTGGCGGATGATGATGATGTCGCGGCCGTCGATCTTCTCGGCGACTTTCGCGGCTTCGCCCTTGGCCTTGATATTGTTGGCTTCGAGTTCGGCTTTCATGCCGTCGTATTTGGCGCGGTTGTCGGCGGTCGCGCGCAGGGCCTTGCCGCGCTTGAGAAGGAAGTTACGGGCGAAACCGTCCTTCACCTTCACGACATCGCCCATCTGGCCGAGCTTGGCCACGCGTTCCAGCAGAATGATTTCCATGTTCGATCCTCTTGTTCGGAGTTGAGCGAGTTTGTGTTGATTCACGATCGAGGTGCTAGCGGCGGAGGCATGCGCCGTTGCACGTAGCGTTGGCGAAAACCGAAAATTGCATCGGCGATGCCGACACCCACTATGGCGATCACTGGCCAGACAAACACCAGCACGATCGCGTAAACGCAGGTCAGCCACAGCCCGCGACCGCGTTGTGCGAGGGTGATCGTGTGCAGCACGGCGAAACCCACGAGCGCGTATGCCATCATCAGGCATGCGGTGACGATCTGGGCCAGGATCGCCGGCAGCCCGCCGACGAAGCACAGCGCAAGCGCGACTATCATCGCAACCAGCGTCATCGGCGGGAGCGTTATTGTCTTCATGTCGGGCCAGGGGCGTCGCAGCCGGCCGGAGGTGGCGGTGACCTTGGCCGCGAGCCACACATTGAGTGTCAACGTCGTCATCGCGATCGTTGCGGCGGCGGCGGGGGCGATTGCCACGAACGCGTCGACGACTTCGGTGGCCCGATCGCCTGATCCGGCGTCCTGGACGTTGACGATGCGCAGCAACCCGTGGCGCAGCGTCTCTGTAATCGTTGATGCGTCGGAACCAAGCGTGAGCAGCGCGGCGGTCGTGGTCAGGGCGGCGAAGCACGCGATCCAGACCAGAATGCGTCCGAGCGGATACCAGTCGATTGGTGGCGGTCCTGTCGGCGCTGCGCCCATTCTTTCCGGCGGCGCGTCCGCCGTGACCGGGCGGCCGAGCAACACCAGGTGGCCGAGCCACCAGGCCGGCAACGCGACTGTCAGCACGAAGGCGGCGGAATAGGGCGGACCGAACATGGCGCCGAGACCGGCGCCGGCCAGGGCGCCCCCAATCGCTGCGAAGGTCGGTCCCCATCCCATCGCCGCGACCATCAGCGGCAGCGGAGCCAGATAGAACAGCAACAGCGAGACGATCGCTCCCGAAATGATCGAGGCGAACATCAGCGCCGAAGCGCAGCCGGCTGCGGCTGCGATGAGGAGATTCATGATCATCAGCTGTCCCGCTCCCTTCGAGCGGTTAGAGGTTCTTTTGAACCCCAACCATCGGCGACCGGACTGACACGGAAGCCTTATGAATATGACGGGCGGCGGCGTAAAAGCCGCCGCTCGTCGGATTAACGAATGACGTAAGGAAGCAGGCCGAGAAAGCGCGCGCGCTTAACTGCCCGCGCGAGCTCGCGCTGCTTCTTGGCGGATACCGCCGTGATGCGGCTCGGCACGATCTTGCCGCGCTCGGAGACGTAACGCATCAGCAGCTTGGAATCCTTGTAGTCGATTTTCGGCGCATTCGAACCCGTGAACGGGCAGGTCTTGCGGCGGCGGAAAAACGGACGGCGTGCACCTGCATCAGCCATGATTCTTACTCCTCAACCACTGCGCTGGCGTCGTCGCGCGGACGGCGCGGACCACGGTCGCCGCGGAAGCCGCCGCCATCGCGGTCGCCCCGGAATCCGCCGCCGCGGTCGTCGCGCTCACGATCGCGATCGGCCTTGCGCATCATCGCCGAGGGACCTTCCTCGTGTTCCTCGACGCGCACGGTGAGATAGCGGATGACATCCTCGTGGATGCGTTCCTGGCGTTCGATCTCGTTGACCACTGCGGCGGGGCCATCGATGTTGAGCAGCACGAAATGCGCCTTGCGATTCTTCTTCATGCGGTAGGTAAGGGAGCGAACGCCCCAGTTCTCGGTCTTGGTGACCTTGCCGCCCAATCCGGTGATCACGCCGGTGATCTGGTTGGTTAGTTCCTCGACCTGCTGGGAACTCGCATCCTGACGCGCGAGAAAAACATGCTCATAGAGAGGCATGGATGTCCTTTCCTAAACGTTGGCGCAGATCTCGGCGGCAAGCCCTTCGAGACCTTCGGAAAGGACTCGGGATAAGCTCAGAAGGCGGAAGCACGGGACGACGGACCGACAGGCCCTGCCGCATCAATATCGCCTGACAACGTAAAATTGGGCAGGTGAATTGCTGAGACCGTCCGTTCAGCTCCCGGCCGGGATCCACGGATGGCGCGGACTTATACGGGTTTCGGCCCAAACGCAAGCGAAGGCAGTCCGGTTCCTCGCCTGCTGGTTTTGTCCGAATCGGCATTCGCGCCCGTCTTGACATCATCCGGCTCGCGGTGTCTCTCGCCCCGGATTCAAGGGGGCAACGAATGACGGCGGCATTTACCTTTCCCGGCCAGGGGTCTCAGGCTGTGGGCATGGGCAAGGCCCTCGCCGAGGCTTTTCCGGCCGCAAAAGCCGTTTTCGACGAAGTGGATGACGCTCTCGGCGAGAAACTGACCGCTGTCATCTGGGATGGACCCGCCGAAACCCTGCAACTGACGGAGAACGCCCAGCCGGCATTGATGGCGGTCTCCATCGCTGCGCTCCGCGTGCTCGAGGCCGAGGCGGGATTTTCGGTGGCCCGCGATGCCGCCTTCGTGGCCGGACATTCGCTCGGGGAATACTCGGCGCTGGCGGCTGCGGGCAGCTTGAGCATGGCCGACACGGCGCGACTGTTGCGGACGCGCGGTCTCGCCATGCAGAAGGCGGTTCCGGTGGGTGTCGGCGCGATGGCCGCGCTGCTGGGTCTCGACTACGAGGCCGCCGTGGCGGTCGCTGACGAAGCCGCGCAGGGTCAGGTCTGCCAGGCCGCGAATGATAACGGCGGCGGCCAGGTCGTGGTGTCGGGCGACAAGGCGGCGGTCGACCGTGCGGTCGAGATCGCCAAGAGCCGGGGTGCGAGGCGCGCGATGTTGCTGCCGGTATCTGCACCGTTTCACTGCAAGCTGATGCAGCCCGCAGCCGACGTCATGGCGGAGGCGTTGGCGGACGTAACCATCAACGAGCCGACCGCGCCGGTCGTGTCCAACGTGCTGGCTACGCCTATTACGAGTCCGGATGAGATCCGGCGTCGCCTTGTCGAGCAGGTCACAGGGACCGTGCGCTGGCGCGAGTCGGTTGCCTATATGGCAGGACACGGAGTAACGCGGTTTTTCGAAATCGGAGCCGGCAAGGTTCTGAGCGGGCTGGTCAAGCGCATCGCGGATGGGGCTGTCGGAGTCGCCGTCGGCGGACCGAACGATATCGCGCCGGCCAGAGAAGCGCTCGACGCCGCGCGATCGGCATAAGCGAGACAGGGAGGACGCGATGTTCGATTTGAGCGGCAGGACCGCGCTCGTGACTGGCGCGACCGGTGGCATCGGAGGCGCCATCGCGAAGGCGCTGCATGCCCAGGGCGCGACGGTCGCAATTTCCGGCACCCGGCGGGAGGTGCTGGAGGCGCTGGCGGGCTCCCTTGGCGAGCGGGTCCATGTGCTGCCCTGCAACCTGTCCGAGACGGCTGAGGTCGAGGCGCTGGTGCCCGATGCCGAGAAGGCCATGGGGCAGGTCGACATCCTCGTCGCCAACGCCGGCGTCACCCGGGACAACCTGTTCGTGCAACTGCGTGACGAGGACTGGGACGATGTCATCCGGATCAATCTGACCGCGACGTTCCGTCTGGCCCGCGCTGCGACCAAATTGATGATGCGCAAGCGCTTCGGCCGTATCATCGCGATCACCTCGGTGGTCGGCGTGACCGGCAACCCGGGTCAGGGCAACTACACCGCATCGAAGGCGGGGCTGATCGGCATGATCAAGACGCTGGGCGCGGAATATGCCAAGCGCGGGGTGACGGCAAACTGCATCGCACCCGGATTTATTTCGACGCCGATGACCGACGCGCTGAATGACAAGCAGCGCGAGGCGATATTGACGAAAGTCCCGGCGGCGCGGCTGGGGACGCCGGAGGATATCGCGGCGGCGGCGGTTTACCTGAGCTCGAACGAAGCGGCTTACGTGACCGGACAGACCATTCATGTCAACGGCGGAATGGCAATGATTTGAGGGGTTTTGGGCCCTTCCACCGGGGCTTGTAGTCAAGGCTTTCGATGTGTGATAACCGGACGAATAACGGGTGGGCGAAGAACGCCATTGCAGGAATTTGAAACCCTGTATATTGGCGGTGCGGAGGCTGCCGTCGTTTGCCGGTCCGCACCCGCTCAAGGCGGAACAGACCGATTCTACACGACTGCGATAGCGACAGAAACTTGACGAGTTAACGCTCCACAATGACTCGTTTTGCGGTCGGGTCCAATTGAACAAACGCGAGGTTTAATAATGAGCGAGATTGGCGAGCGGGTTAAGAAGATCGTGGTCGAGCACCTTGGCGTAGAGCCCGAGAAAGTCGTCGATAATGCCAGCTTCATCGACGATCTGGGCGCCGACAGTCTCGATACCGTCGAACTCGTGATGGCCTTCGAGGAAGAGTTTGGCTGCGAGATTCCCGACGACGCGGCGGAGACGATTCTGACCGTTGGTGATGCCACCAAGTTCCTCGAGAAGAACGCGAAAAGCTGACGCTCTCGCGCGGTCTTGATGAAGCCGGGCGGACCGACTGAACGGTCCACCGGCTTTTCCTTATGGCTGGCAAGGAGGCTGGAGTTTCTCCGATGAGGCGCGTCGTCGTTACGGGTATGGGCATGGTGTCGCCGCTTGGTTGCGGTGTAGAGCCGACCTGGAAACGAATCCTTGGTGGCGAAAGCGGCGCGAAGCAGATCGAAACCTTCGACACCACCGACTTGCCGTGCCGAATCGCTTGCGTCGTTCCGCGCGGCGACGGGACCGATGGAACCTTCAATCCCGACCAGTGGATGGAGCCGAAGGACCAGCGCAGGGTCGACGACTTCATCATCTTCGCGATGAGCGCTGCGAAGCAGGCGCTCGACGATGCGAACTGGCATCCGGCAACTGAAGAAGATCGTTGCGCAACCGGCACCCTGATCGGGTCCGGCATCGGCGGCCTCTCGGGAATCGCCGACACCGCGGTCCTGATGAAGGAGCGGGGAGCGCGCAAGGTGTCGCCGTTCTTCATCCCGGGACGCCTGATCAACCTTGCTTCGGGTTATGTATCGATCGAACATGGGTTGAAGGGGCCAAACCATGCGGTGGTGACGGCCTGTTCGACCGGCGCGCATGCTATCGGCGATGCCAGCCGCCTGATCGCGCTCGGCGACGCCGATGTCATGGTGGCGGGCGGCGCGGAGTCGCCGGTTTGCCGCATCGGCATGGCGGGCTTCTGCGCGGCGCGCGCGCTGTCCACCGGTTTCAACGACACGCCGCGGAAAGCGTCGCGGCCCTACGACAAGGATCGCGACGGCTTCGTGATGGGAGAGGGCGCCGGTATCGTCGTGCTCGAGGAGTACGAACATGCACGGCGGCGCGGCGCGAGAATCCATGCCGAGGTGAGCGGCTACGGACTGTCGGGGGACGCCTATCACATCACCTCGCCTTCGCCGGACGGCGACGGCGCGTATCGCAGCATGAGTGCCGCGATGAAGCGCGCAGGGATCTCCGCGTCGGACATCGACTATATCAATGCCCATGGCACGTCGACGCAGGTCGGCGATGAAATCGAACTGGGCGCGGTGGAGCGTCTGCTCGGCAATGCTGCATCAAGGATTTCGATGTCGTCGACCAAATCGTCGATCGGTCATCTCCTCGGCGCGGCCGGCGCGGTCGAGGCGATATTCAGCATCCTTGCGATTCGCGACAACATCGCACCGCCGACGATCAATCTCGACAACCCTTCCGTGGAAAGCGCGATCGATCTCGTTCCGCACAAGGCGCGGCAACGCGAAATCAATATCGCTCTATCGAACTCGTTCGGATTCGGTGGCACAAACGCGTCCGTGATCGTGCGGCGCGTAGTTGATTAACGCGTGACGGGAGCAAATCCACCGTTTCGCCGCATTCGATGATGAATCCTAGTGGTCCGTTTCTGACATTTGCATCCCGTCGCGGCAGGCGTTTTTTGGAAGTTACGGGCGTAGGCTTTGGCCGGGGCAGACTATTCGCCGGCCGCGATTGAACCGACAGGATCAGGTTACATCGATGACTGAGAGGCCGCCTATTTCTCCGCGCAGTCCGCGTGCCGCGCTCGAACCCGAACAAGTGCCGCCGCCGCCGAAGCGCTCCGCGCGTGTCCGCAGCCCGCTGGTGATAGCCGGCAATGCGATCATCACACTCGTGCTGGTCGGGATGCTGGGTGTTGGCGGAATCTATGTCTACGGCAAGCAGAAGATTGAGGCGCCTGGACCGCTGCAGGAAGAGAAGATCGTCAACATTCCGGCGCGCGCCGGCATGACAGACATCGCGGACATTCTCCAGCGGGAGGGCGTGATCGACAACAATCGCTGGGCGTTTTTCGGAAGCGTGTTCGCGCTGAAGGCGCGCGCCGATCTGAAGCCCGGCGAATATGCGTTCCAGAAGAACGCCAGCCTGCGCGATGTCATCGGCACCATGGTCGACGGCAAGGTGGTGCAGCATCTCGTGACGATTCCGGAGGGCCTGACCTCCGAGCAGATCGTCGCGCGACTTTCTGAGAACGATATCTTCTCGGGGACCATTCGCGAGATTCCACGCGAGGGCACGCTGCTGCCCGAGACATATAAATTCCCGCGAGGAACGAGTCGCGAGCAAGTGGTCCAGCGCATGCAGCAGGCGCAGAAGCGCGCGCTCGCGGAAATCTGGGAGCGCCGCGCTCCCGATGCCCCGGTCAAGACGCCGGAGCAACTCGTCACGCTCGCATCGATTATCGAAAAGGAAACGGGCAGGGCGGATGAGCGCAGCCGGGTCGCGGCGGTGTTTGCCAACCGCCTGAAGCAGAAAATGAAGTTGCAGTCCGATCCGACGATCATCTATGGCCTGGTGGGCGGCAAGGGAACGCTGGGGCGGCCGATCAGACGAAGCGAGATCGCGCAGCCGTCCCCTTACAATACCTACGTGATTGACGGATTGCCGCCCGGACCTATCGCAAATCCCGGCCGGGCCTCGCTTGAAGCTGCGGCAAATCCGGCGCGGACTCGTGACTTGTTCTTCGTCGCGGATGGGACCGGGGGGCACACCTTCACCGAGACCTACGAGCAGCATCAGAAGAACGTCGCCCGGCTGCGGACCATGGAGAAGCAGATTCAGAACGATACGGTTGAGCCGGCTGACGAGCCGCCGCAATCGCCCCAGCAGCAGCCTGCGTCTCAGCCGCCCGCAGCAGTGGCGCCGCCAGCGGCGGATGCTGACTCGACGGAGGAAACGCCTGCCGCAAAGCCAGCGCCGCGGAAACGGACCCGGCCGCCCCGGCAGGGCGCGGCAGACCCTTCGCGGAATACTGTCCAACAATAGAGTTGCACTCATCGCCGCGGTCAGGTTTGACTCGGGACGCGATTTCAATCGCCTGCAAAACTAGCCCAGTCCGATCCAGCCTTTTTGAATCGGACTCCCGCCTCAGCCTGCTTGATCGAGCATGATCCTATCCGAAACCGGTTTCCACTTTTTCGGGAACATGCTCTAACGTAGGAACGTCCGTTCCCACGAATTTCAGATCTAAACGGTTCGGAGACCTACGCGATGGCGTTGTCGAGCATGACCGGCTTTGCGCGAAGCCACGGCGCCAGCGGGCCTTATGCGTTCGAATGGGAACTGAAATCGGTGAACGCCAAGGGATTCGATTTTCGGACACGGCTGCCGCAGGGCTGGGACGATATCGAAGCAACGGTACGCAGGCGGTCGGCCCAGGTGTTGTCGCGCGGTACCGTCTACGCCAATCTGACCGTGAAGCGCAGCAACGCCGCTTCCGTCGTTCGTATCAATGAGGACGTGCTGGCATCCGTCCTGAAGGTCGCCGCCGATTTGTCGGGCAGGATCGACGCGGTGGCGCCAAGTATCGACGGATTGCTGTCGATCAAGGGCGTTCTCGAAGTCGTTGAACCGGAGAGTGATGATGCGGAGGAGCAGGCCGCGAAGGCTGCCGTTGCCGAGGCTTTCGAGCAGGCCTTGCGCAGCCTGATCGACATGCGCGAGCGTGAGGGCATTGCGCTCGGCCAGATCCTTTCGCAGCGCATGGATGAGATCGAACGCCTTGCGAGCAAGGCGGAGGCTGCGCCCGGCCGCCGGCCTGAAGCGGTGAGGGCGCGGCTTGCGGAGCAGGTCGCGGCACTTCTCGAGACATCAGACCGGTTCGATCAGGATCGGCTCAATCAGGAAGCGGTGCTGGTCGCCGCGAGGGCTGATATCCGCGAAGAACTCGACCGAATTGCCTCGCATATTTCGCAGACGCGGGAATTGATCGGAGCGGGCGGGGCGATCGGGCGGAGGCTCGATTTCCTCGCGCAGGAATTCAACAGGGAAGTGAACACGTGCTGTTCGAAGTCGAACGATCTCGAATTGACCAATATCGGTCTTGCGATGAAAAACGTCGTCGAGCAGTTTCGCGAACAGGTCCAGAATTTGGAGTGATCGATGGCTGCTCACGGCCAGAGCTTCGATGGAGTTGAACGGCGCGGTCTGATGTTCGTGCTGTCATCGCCTTCCGGAGCGGGCAAGACCACGCTGTCGCGGCTGTTGATCGAGCGGGTCCAGGGCTTGACCCTGTCGGTCTCCGCCACCACGCGACCGATGCGGCCGGGCGAAGTCGACGGCCGCGACTACAGGTTCGTCGACACGGCGACGTTCGCAGCGATGGTCAAGCGCGACGAACTGCTGGAGTGGGCCACGGTGTTTGACAATCGCTACGGTACGCCGCGCGCTCCTGTGGAAACGGCGCTGGCATCGGGCCGCGACGTGCTTTTCGATATCGACTGGCAGGGCACGCAGCAATTGCGCGAGAAAGCGCGGGCCGATGTGGTCAGCGTCTTCATTCTGCCGCCATCCGCTGCCGACTTGGAGAGACGTCTGCACACCCGCGCCCAGGATGCCGACCATGTCATTCGCGGACGGATGGACCGCGCCGCGCATGAACTGAGCCATTGGGCTGAATACGACTACATTGTCATAAATCAGAATGTCGATGAAGCCTTTGCCGAGGTGCACTCGATCCTGAAGGCGGAGCGGCTCAAGCGCGAACGCCGAACGGGATTGACGGCGTTCGTGCGCGAACTGCAAGAACAGCTCGAGACATAGAGCGCATTGTCTCTGACGGGTCTGAAGCAGGCCTCTCTGAATTTGATTTGAAGCGTTGTCTTTGCGCAAACCGGTCATCCTCGGGTCAAAGCCCCGAGGATGTGCTTCGCTTGAAACGCTTCTGTTAATCGCTACGTTGCCGCCCCGCGAGAGGCCCGCGCGAGGATTTCCATGATGTCGCGCGATTGCGCCTCAATCTCTCTTCGCGTGCGGACCGGGTCGCGGGCCGGTGTCGGTGCTATGTCGTTATCACGCCGCTGCCATGGTGGAAGGTGTTCGGTGTCCACCACGTCGCGGATCGATTCCGATCGAGGAAGGGTGCGCATGATGCTGCTCAGGCTTCCAAACCTGACAACCGCAAATCCGAGAATTCCCGCGAAGCCCAAGGCGGCGGCCAGCCCGCCCAGCAGGAACAGCATCGAATAGGACGCTGCCTCCGATTCCGGGGCGTGGACGACGCTGACGGCGGGACCGGGCTCGCTGCGTTCGGCAAGCAACTTCGGAACTGGCGCGGTCGTGGCCGCTGGCGGCGGCTGGTCATTCTGCAACTGCGGGCTGGACGTCACTGTTTCCGGCGGTGCCGGCTGGTGCTCCGCCATCTGGATCGGCGGAGTCGACAGAGCAGTGGTGTTTGCCGGATCGGGCCAGCGCGTACCGACGGCTGAGGGCGAGGTATCGGTGTTCTGTGTGGTTTCGGCTGCCGGGGCTACCCCGGACCGCACGGCGGCGGCGTTCGCCTGCTCGTGCGCAATCGAGTAAGTCGTGTCGGACGGCGGCGCGCTGGCGTTGGCTTGATCATGCGGCAGGTCGTCGAATTCCGCACGGGCGTTGGCAACTGACGGCTGCAAAGGGGGCTCCGCAGATGTCTGAGCCAGTTTTTCCGGAGCGGGAGCAGGCGGCCGAGGCTTGGCGGCAGGTTTCTGTGCGATCTTGCCGCGTTCCGTGCCGAGATACCAGCAGTGACGTTTCGTCCCCTGTTCGATGCGATAGTACCAATGGCTTCCGCGCGGTGTCGTCGCTTTCGGACCTGGAAGACAGGTATCGTCTGCGCGCGCCGGACCGTGTGCGGCGATTGCGAGCACACTGCCCGCGAACGAAGCGATAAAAAAAGTTGAGAGCAATTTCCCCGAACGATTTGACATGAGCATCCCCGATGATGGCGAGATGAACGCAATGAGGTCTTCGCCAAATTGTCGGGAGAGACTGGGGTCGTATTGCGCCACAAATCCGGAAGGGCTGAGGCTTAATTGAGGCCGGCGGCGCGGGAAAATACTCGTTTTGCGAGTAGTTATCGTGTTTTCCGGTTTGGCGGCGAGGTCGGCATGCGCTGGCGAAATCCTCGTCAGTTCTTGAACAGGACGCGGCCGATCACCTTGCCGGCTCGCAATTGCTCCATCCATTTCTGAGCGTCGCCCATCGGCTCCTCCCTCATCGGGGTCGGCTTGATCCTGCCGGATCGCGCCAGCGCCATCAGCTCCTGCGCCTCGGCAAGCGTGCCGACCATGAAGCCTTCGATGGTCATGCGCTTGTAGATCCATTGCACGATCGGCAGGTTGAAATTGCCGCCCATCAGTCCGGAAACCACGATCTTTCCGCCACGAGCAACGGTCGAGACCGCGAAGTTCATCGATTTCTCGTTGCCGGCGAAGTCGACGACCGCATCGAAGCCTCCATCGTTTTCCTTGATGATGCGCCGGGCGATATCGGCTTCCGACGGATCGTAGGCGACCGCAGCGCCGTTCGCGAGCGCGGTCTCCCGAGCAGCCGTGCTGAGGTCGGCGACCGATACCTTCTGCTTGAACATGGCCCGCGCGAATGCAAGTCCCATCATGCCGACGCCGCCCAAGCCGATCAGCAGGATATTGCGCTGACGCGGCCGGTCGACGAGGCGCTTCAGCGCGCCATAAGCGGTCACGCCCGAGCACATCAGCGTCGCCGCCATGTTGACCGATAGAGGATCGTAGTCGAGCAGGTATTTTGCGTCCGGCACCAGCACGTGGGTAGCGAATCCGCCGTCGATCGAAACGCCGAGAAAGCGGTTCCTGGCGCAGAGATTTTCGTCCCCGGCCAGACAGTCCCGGCACTGGCCACAGCCGATCCACGGAAAGATCGCTTTCTTTTGCCCGACGATGTCACTCGGTACGTCCGGACCGACTTCGTCGACAACGCCGGCGATCTCGTGGCCGAGGGTGAAGGGCAGGGCCATGCCCCGGGTCGTATCCAGCCGTTTGCCATTGCCGAGATCCATGTAGCCATCCTGCAGATGCAGGTCGGAATGGCACAAGCCACAGCGCTCGACCCGCACTAGAACCTCGCGGCCCTGCGGCCTCGGAGTATCGATCACCGTTTCGCACAGCGGCGCATCGAACCTGACGAGCGATTGGCGTTTCATCATGGCCATCAAGTTTTTTCCTCAGGCCGATTTGCTCGGTTTCGCAAGTCCGCCAATTCCCGTGCCATGGCGGCAAAGCCGGATATCGGAACGGTTTCGGCTCGCCGGGTCGGGTCGATCCCGGCGGCTGCGGTCAGCAACGCCGGATCGACGGGCAGCGATCTCAGACTCTGCCGCAGCATCTTGCGGCGCTGTCCAAAGGCGGCGGCGGCGACCTGTTCGAGCAACCGGCGCTCGCAACTCTCAGGCTCGTCGCGAGGCACGAGCCGAACGACGGAGGAGGTGACCTGAGGCTGCGGCACGAACGCCGCGGGCGAGATGTCGAACAGGATTTTGGTCTCAGCGCGCCAGTTCGAGAGCACGCCGAGGCGGCCATAAGCTTCCTCGTTTTCGCGGGCGACGATCCGCTCGGCCACTTCACGCTGAAACATCAGTACCATCGCGTCATACCAGGGCGGCCATGGCTCGACGCTCAGCCAGCCGATCAGAAGCGCGGTCGCGATGTTATAGGGCAGGTTGGCGACGATTTTCGCGCGCGTCGGGCCGAGCAGCGGACGAGGATCGAATTGCATCGCGTCCGCGTTGATGATGGTGAGGCGTCCGGGATAGCGGTCCGAGATTTCTTCCAGAGCCCCGACGGCACGCTCGTCCCGCTCGATGGCGATTACACGCCCAGCCCCCATGGCCAACAGCGCTCGGGTCAATCCGCCGGGGCCAGGGCCGACCTCGATGACGGTGGAATCTTGAAGCGGGCCGGCGGCGCGCGCGATCCGTGCGGTGAGGTTCAGGTCGAGCAGAAAGTTCTGCCCCAGGGATTTGCGGGCCGACAGTGCATGACGTTTGATGACGTCGCGTAGTGGAGGAAGGTCGTCAATCGTGCTCATGCCGAATGCGTTGATTCCGCCATCCGCGCGGCCAGGCGCAGCGCCGCGATCAGGCTTGACGGATCGGCGCGCCCGGTGCCCGCGATATCGAAGGCCGTGCCGTGATCGGGCGATGTCCGGATGAAGGGCAATCCCAGCGTGACGTTGACCGCGCGGTCGAAAGCCAGCGTCTTGACCGGGATCAGCGCCTGATCGTGGTACATGCAGATCGCGCAGTCATAGGTCTGTCGCGCCGCTTCATGGAACATGGTGTCGGCGGGAAGCGGCCCTCTGACGTCGATCCCGTCCGCGCGCAAGATCGAGACGGCGGGAGCGACGATCGTCTGATCTTCGGTTCCGAGCGATCCGTCCTCCCCGGCATGGGGATTCAGTCCGGATACAGCTATGCGGGGCCGGGCGATCCCGAAGCGTGATCGCAACTCGGAAACGACAGTGCGGACGGTGTCCACGATCATCGGGGTCGACAGCGTCGCGATCGCATCGCGCAAGGAGAGATGAATCGTGACGGGCACCACGGCAAGGTCGGACGACCACAGCAACATCACCGGTTGCCGCGGCTTGCCGCCGCGCGCCGCCAGTTCGGCGAGAAACTCGGTGTGGCCGGGATGAGCGAAGCCGGCACGATAGAGCACGCTCTTGGCGATGGGGTTGGTGACGATCGCGGCTGCGTATCCGGCAACGACATCGCTGACCGCCTCGCGGATGGACCCGATGGCCGCGGCCGCGCTGTTGTCGTCCGGATGACCGGGCCGCGCGGTTGCCGGATGAGCGGTAGCAGTGACCGGAAGTGCTTCCGTGAATATCCGGGAAACGTCGCCGTCAGCCGCGTCCGCCAGGGGGAGATCGACACCAAGCAACCTGGCGCGCACCGAGATGAATTCCCGGTCGCCGAGGAGATAGAACGGCGGAACGGCATCGCTGTTGCGGCGGAGCCACGCTGCGATCGCGATATCAGGTCCGATGCCTGCCGGCTCGCCAAGTGTTAGTGCAAGAGGCTTCACAACGCGGTCGCTCCAGCGCGGCCTCCGTCAGCACATGCCGCTACCCACACCACAATGTCGGGGTCGGGTCCTCGCCGGAAGCGAGGACGCGAACGTCTCTATTACTCGCCTTTTTTCCCGGGGCCACCCTGACGATACTCGATCATTGCGGATTTCCGAATATCGTCCAGATAATCCTTGGATTTCTTCTCATACTTGGCGGCGAACATCTTCTCGCGGATTTCCTTTTTCTTCGGGGTATCCACGCTGGTCACTTTCTTTTCGCAGACAGCGACCATTTCCACGCCCTGCCGCGTGACCTCCGGCGGGGTCAGATGACCCACGGGCGTCTTGTCGAGTAGATCGCGAAGCGGCGGCGGCAGATCGGCCGACGTCTTGACAACGGTATCGCGTATCGTGGCATTCCGCATCGCCTTGAAAAGTTGAGCCGCATCCGCGCACGACTGCACGCGTTCGCGCAAGGACTCCGCTTCCTTGCGACGGGCCTCCATCACGGAAGCGGCGGCGCCCCGCGGAACGATCAACACCACCGGACGCATCTGGTATTCGAATCCCTCGGTTTTCGATTGGTCGCCGCCGCTGACCTTTAGCGCCTCGTTCACGTCGCGGTCGCTGACAAGAAGGCTGTCTTTGAAGCGCCCGCGCACGAGGCTTCCCCAGACGAGATCGGCCTTCAGGCGCGCCTTGATCGTGTCCGGACGGACACCTTGCGAGGCGAGCGATTTCGTCAACTGGTCGGGCGACATTCGCATTCGCGCGCCCATGCTGGCATAGGCCTGGTCGATATCCGACGAAGTCGGGTTCACGCCGTATTTCTTGGCTTCCTTGATCTTCACCTTTTCGTCGATCAACTCGTCGATGACCTGCTGCCGGGTCGGAGCCTTGTGCGTGGATATTTGAATCAGCCGGCTGCGCTGTTCGATGTCGAACGTGGTGATCGGCTCGCCGTTGACCATGACTGCCACGGACTGCGCATGCAGCGGCGAGTTCAGGCACGCCGACAGAAGAACTGCGAATATAGCAAGGTTGCGGAATGGCCGGAGAAGCAGGAGGATTTTCATGTCGCTGGCACTAGCAGATCTCTTATCAAGCGGATCGGGCCCACATACGGCGTGACCTGCCACTTTCACAGAGCCACCGCCCTGCAATCACCGGACGCCCGCTCCGTTCCCGCCGCGGGTCTGACCCAAAGTCCGCAAGCCAAGTTGAAGCATGAAAGAATGGTTCAGCTGGGGCGGCGTTGATCCTGCGGAATATGTATACGAGGTGACGTAATTGAGGCCGAGGACGAAGCAATCGTCCACATATCCTGCGCCGACTGTATACTGGTTGATCTCGTTGGATTCCAGATCCCAGCGTGCCGCACCCTGCACGACCCAGTTCGATGCGATCTTGACGGAACCGGAACCCAGAATGCCCCGTCGGCGCGTAAGATATCCGAGGTCAGGCTGCGCTGCGTAGTCGCCGTACAACACGCTCGCAGACCAACGGCTGAAGCTGGCGCGCCCTTCGGCCTCGAAACGTTGGACGGTCAGCGTCGCGTCGTCGAAACGCGCACGCGTGCTGAACGTGAAGATGCTGTTGGGCGAATAATTGATGCTCGTCACATAGTCCGATTGCTTGCGCTGCAAGCCGGAATCGACACCGGTATTGGTGAGGTCGGCGACGGCGAACGAGTTCAGCCCGAACAGATGATAGGATTGGCCGAACAGAAAATTGATCGAGCCGCCCTGATCGAACTGGGTCGTCGCCTTTACGCCGACATTGGCGCGACCGCCGCCTTCGACACGGTCGTAACCGGAGAACTTGTCGACGCTGAAAAGGTTGGTGGTGTCGAAGACAAGGCTTTGTGCATCCTCGTTCGGCAGCTTGCCTGCATAGCTCTCGTTCGGGCGGATGATGACCTGCGCGATCGGTTCGATCGTCGTGGTACCCCAAGGCTGAACGTTGATGAAGGGGTAGCGATACTCGAGACCCACCGCCGGCATAAAGCGGACCGTGCTCGCATTGCCGGGCTGCAGGAAGTTGGACACGCCCGGCTGGTTCGAGATGTCGGCATTGATCGCGTCGGCGCGAAGCGAAGCGAACGGTGTCCAGATCTGGCCGAAGGAATCGGTGAACGACTTCCGCCACTGCGCTTCGGCCGTCAGGCGTGTGTAGGTGCCGGGAACGCCGCGCAGAAGACAATTGTTAGGTGTCCGCGCCATCGGATCGGCTGACGTCGGGAGACACAGGAAAGAGGTGTTCGCCAGCGTCGAGATCGGATCGAACTGGGCCTGATCGCGCGTGAGATTGGTGAAGTTGAACTTGTAGCTGAACTCTCCGCCGATGACCGAATGGTTGATGACGTTCGAATAGTCGATGACCGGCGCAACGATCGGAACCTGGCTCTGGTTGCCCGAAAAACTCAGATAGTGGATCGCACGCGCATCGAAATAGCTGCGGTTGCCGACGCCGGTCAAATAGAGTTGCGAGATCGCCTCGGTCGGCAGGCTGAGGAACGATTGCAGGGGATCGCTGTATTGCTTCAACCGGTAATCGGAGAAGAAATAGTAATCGCTCACCAGGACGCCGTCCCAGCCCCAGACCCACTTGTCGTTCAGTGCAAACTGTCCCTGTGTGTCGACACCGCCGCGGAACTGGCGATCGCCGGGTTGTCCGGCGAACACCTTCTGATCGAGTTGGTCGATTCCATAAGCGCGGATTTGATAGGCGCCGTCGAGGAGGCGCTGCCTGAACTCGCCCTGCACCAGCACGCCCTGCCGTGTGGTGAAGCGCGGCGAGAGAGTCAGGTCGTAGTTCGGCGCGAGCGCGAAATAATAGGGGACCTCCACCCCGACCCCGAACGGACTATAGGAAGTCACATACGGCATTAGAAAGCCGCTCTTGCGCTTCACGGTCGGATCTGGCGTGGAGAAGAACGGCATGTAGGCCAGCGGCACGCCGTAGAATTCCAGCCGGGCGTCCTCGAAATACAGCATCTTCTCGGTTTGATCGTGAATGATGCGGGCGCCCTTGACCTGCCACAGCGGAGGCTTTTTCGGATCCTCCCTGCAGGGGGCGCAGGCGGTGTAGACGCCGTTTTCGAAGACGGTGTAGTTGCCCTTGGTCCGATCGGCCCGGCTCGCTGCCATGCGCGTCGCGTCCGCGGTGTCGACCCTCAGCGAGTCGACGAAGCCGTCGCGGTAGTCGTCGCTCAGATCGAGGATGTTGGCGTAGGTGATCTTGCCGTCCGCATCGGTCATGCGGATGTTGCCCTCGGCGTGGAGCCTCTTCGTCTTCTGGTCGTAGATGACCTTGTCCGCCTCGACACTCGTGCCGTTGTAGAAGATCTGCACGTTGCCGACCGCCGACACGCGGGAGTTGTTGTAGTCGTAATCGAGTTCGGTTGCCTGAACGAGCATCTGCCCGTTGTTCTGCGCCGGTGGCGGCTTGGGCTTTGTCGGGTGAGGATTGAAGGCGAAACTCTGGGCCGCGGCCGGTGTGATCGTGACGATACCCAGCGAGGCGGTGGTGAGAAGGCCGAGCGCTGCCGGGACCAGGGAAGTCAGAATCACGGACATGCCAATCCGGCGGCGGCGCCGGGAGGCGCGCCGCTCGCAGGCAGGCAAGCGTCTTCGGGGGGCGGCGATTGCAGCCACTACCCGTCCTCCTGGTACAGCAAGACCAAAAAGCCGGCGAGGCCGCCCACACAGACGGGCAGCCATGCCGCAGCAATCGGATTCATCAATTCGGCCTTGCTCAAATCCTCGGTTACCTTGGACAGGACATAGAGCAGAAAGCCTGATCCCACGCCACTCAAAACCATCTTCTGTACGCCGCCGAAGCGGAAGAACCGGAGGCTCACCGAAGCTGCCAACATGACCATTGCAGCCAGCAAAAACGGCTGTGCGAGGAGTTTGTGGTATTGCAGCCGGTAGCCAGCGGTGGCGAACCCCGAACTCTCGGATGACCGGATATAGCCCGGAAGTTGCCAAAATGACACAGTCTCGGGGGTCGAAAAACTGTTCCGCACCTGGGCCGGAGTGAGGCTGGTCGGCAGGACGAATCGTTCCTGCTCGACCGGAGGGCTGTCGAGCGTAAAGCGGCGCACGTCCTTGAACAGCCAGCGGCCCTTCTCCAGGGTTGCCTCGCGTGCCTCGATACGTTCCCTGAATTGGAAGTCGGGATCGAACCTGAACACGGTGAGCCCGGTCAGGCGGACGCCCTGCTGTTCGCTGCGCGCAGCGTTGATGATGGCCTGACCCTCGTTCGTCACCTGATTGATCCAGAAACCGGACGCGTCCTGCAGGCCTCCTGCGGGGGCGCTGCCGAACAGTTCGGCTTCCATCGCTTTGGACAGTTCGCGCAGATTGGCGGACATCGGATTGTAGGCTGTGGTCGCCAGCACGCCGAGGACGAGGGCGGACGCGAGCGCCGGCGAGATGAACTGCCACGCGGAGACGCCGGCGGCGCGCGCCACTACCAGTTCGAGCCGCCGCGACAAGGCCAAGTAGCAGGTCATGGCGCCGATCAGCACACAAAACGGCGTCAGTTTCTCCAGCAGTTGCGGCACCCTGAATAGCGAAGTTTCCGCAACCATGATCGCCGACGCCGAGGCAAGTCCGGAGGTTCTGCGGACCATCTCGATATAGTCGACGAGAACGAGAAGCAGGAAGATGCTGACGAACACGCCGAGGGCAGCCACAGCGAAACGGCCGGCGAAATAGCGACCCAATGTGTTCGTCAACATGCTCATGCGGCAACGGGCCTCCTGAACAGGCGGAGGAGTCGCGCGTTCGATCTGTTGATTGCTTCCATCAACGCGGCGGGCGGTTCGAGCACGGTTCCGGCGACGATCACGCGAACGCTGAGGCCGATCGCGCCGAACAGAAGCAGATATTGCAGAAGCGCTGCCATCGGTGACTTCACTGTCATGACCGACAGCGCAAAACCTGCCATGCGCAGGCCGAACACGGAGGCGATCGCCGCGCCCATGGAGAAGTTGCGGCTCTGACGCGTGGTGCGCGGCGTTCCAAGGAATGCAAAGGTCAGTGCGGCGAAGGCAAACGGATAGATCGGCGCCGTGAAGCGGTCATGGAGCTCGGCGCGGAACTGGCCCGGCAGTTGTTGAACCAGCGGGTCCGCCGGCTCCGGCGCGATCAGTTCCCAGAGATAGCGCTCGCGGATGCCGTAAACGACGTCGTGCCCCCGGTTCGAGAATTTCGACATGTCGAACGCGTTGCGGCGGAACGCCACCATGTTCGGTTCACGCTTGCCGGATTCGAGTCGCTCCAGATGTCCGTTCTCGAGAACCAGGAACGATCCCTGATCGTTCTTCGTCACGGTCCCCTGGTCCGCAATGATGCTGAGCCGCTCGTTCGGATTGCGGCGGTCGTCGATGAATATCCCAACGAGCAGGCCGCCGGGCTGGCGTTCCCGAACCCTGATCGTCAGATTCGGATCGAGCTGTGCAAATCGTCCGGGCTGCAGAACGTTCGCCAGAACGTCGGCAGTGATTTCGGCGTCCCATCGTTTCAGCCGTCGCATGCCGTCGGGCGCGAGATAGGCCGCGATGAACGCCACAAGCAAAGCCACGACCACGGTGGCGTAGATGAAGGGCCGGAACAGCCGAAACGGCGACAGGCCTGCAGCGTTCATCACGATGATTTCGGAATCGGTCGCAAGCTTGTGGAGGGTGTGCGAAATCGCGATCATCAGCGCGATCGGCGAGATGATCAGCACCAGCACCGGAATCGCGAGGCTGGTGATCCCCAGAAACGTCAGGATGGTCTGGCCCTGACTCGTCATCAGGTCGATGCCGCGCAACGCCTGCGTAATCCAGATCACGCCCGTCAGGCTGACCAGGACCACGAGGAACGACGCCAGCGTCGTCCGGAAAATATACTTATCGATCGACCCCATTGGTCTGAACGATCCCCCGTCCTCCGGATCGGAACAACCAGTCGCGTCCCGATTCCGATGGAGGCTTCCCCCAAAGCCCCGGCAGTTTACCTGACTCGCCCCTCAGTACCATCCCTTTGATCTGTCAACAAAATGGCTGGGCCTCAATGCGCATCGATTATGGTTAAATTCCAGCCTATGTGACCTTGCCGTCACGACGGCGGGACATCAAATGCGGCTCTGGCGTGTTTTGAGCCCTAACGGCTGCGGATAGCTGATCCGGGATCGCGGACCCTTGGCAGCGTTGCCTTTGACAGGTCATAGTCGGCTCTTCACAAGCCAGCCTGTTTTGACGCTGCGCCGCCCCTGATTCTGGAGGATTTTTGATGCCCGACGCCGTCAAGGTGGGCTTTGTTCCGTTTTCGGCCGCGCCGCGCGGCATCCTCGTGGTGTTCTGCGACGAGACTCTGAAATTCGGCCGGGCCGCGAGCAAGGCTCTCGGCGCGTCAGCCGCAGTCGTCAAACGAGCCTCGGCGACCAATCGGTTCAAGGGCAACAGCGCTGCGACGCTCGATATCCTCGCGCCGGAGGGACTCAAGGTTGATCGCCTGATCGTCGTCGGTGCCGGCAAGGCGTCGGCCCTCAAGGACAGTGATTTCCTCAAATTCGGCGGCGTTCTCGCCGGAAAGATTCGCGGCAACGGCGGCGCTGTGACGGTCATTGCCGAGTTGCCGTCGGCGGCGATGAGCCCCGATCAGTCGGCGTCGCTGGCTTCCGGCATCCGGTTGCGCGCCTACAAATTCGATCGCTACAAGACCAGGAAGAAAGACGGGGACGATACGGCGACGCTGCATGCGGACGTGTCGATCGCGGTCGCCGACGTGGCCGCTGCGAAGAAAGCGTTCGCGCCGGCCAATCACGTTGTCGATGGCGTCATCATCGCGCGCGATCTCGTGAACGAGCCACCGAATGTGCTTTATCCGGAGGAGTTCGCGCGGCGCGCCAGCCGGCTGCGAACGGCCGGCGTCAGAATAGACATCCTCGACGTCAAGGCGATGACCAAGCTCGGCATGGGCGCGTTGCTGGGCGTCGGGCAGGGGTCGACGCGACCCAGCCGGACGGTGGTGATGCGCTGGAACGGCGGCAGGAAAGGCGAGCCGCCGATCGCGTTTGTCGGAAAGGGCGTCTGCTTCGATACCGGTGGTATTTCGATCAAGCCCGCCTCCAACATGGAGGAGATGAAGGGCGACATGGGCGGCGCCGCCTGCGTGGTCGGGTTGATGCATGCGCTCGCAACGCGCAAGGCGAAGGTCAACGTCGTCGGCGCGATCGGTCTCGTCGAGAACATGCCAGATGGCAACGCGCAGCGGCCCGGCGATATCGTGACCTCGATGTCGGGCCAGACCATCGAGGTCATCAATACTGACGCGGAAGGTCGGCTGGTCCTCGCCGACGTGCTCTGGTACGTCGCAAAAAAAATCAAGCCGAAGATCATGGTTGACCTGGCGACGCTGACCGGCGCGATCATGGTGGCGCTCGGCACCGAACACGCCGGCCTGTTCTCCAACAACGATGAACTCTCGGAGCGGCTCACCAAAGTCGGCCTCGAGACCGGCGAGCGGGTCTGGCGCATGCCGCTGGCGCCTGAATACGACAAGCTGATCGATTCGCAGTTCGCCGACATGAAGAACATCGGCGGCCGCTTCGGCGGCTCGATCACGGCGGCGCAATTTCTGCAGCGGTTCGTCGACAACACGCCGTGGGCGCATCTCGACATCGCGGGAACGGCGATGGGCGCTGCGAAATCCGAGATCAACCAGAGTTGGGGATCAGGGTTCGGCGTGCGCCTGCTGGACCGGCTGGTTGCGGAGTATTACGAAGCGCGGCGATGACCGAGGTCCTGTTCTATCATTTGCAGAACATGTCGCTTGAAAATGTTCTGCCGCCGCTGCTCGAAAAGACCTTTGAGCGCGGCTGGCGGGCCGTCGTCCACACAACTTCCGAGGAGCGCGCCGATGCGCTCGACGCGCATCTGTGGACCTATCGCGACGATTCGTTCCTGCCGCATGCCACCTGGCGGATCAAGGATGCCAGCGAACAGCCGATCGTGCTGACAATCGACGAACATAATCCCAATCAGGCAACCGTCATGTTTCTGATCGACAATGCGCCCCTGCCGGAGAACCCGGAGGTCTATGAACGGCTGGTGCTGGTCTTCGACGGCGACGACGGCGTCGCCCTGGAGGCGGCACGAACCGTCTGGGCCGACTGCAAGTCGCGTGGATTTGATGTGACTTACTGGCAGGCGGACGACCGGGGCCGCTGGCAGCGCCGCCAATAGCGATATATACGTCAATATATATTGTAATTTATTAATATTTAAGGCTTTCTGATATTGGCTGCCAGAGCCTTGAATCTGAAGTCCGCCTCCTTGTGCAGCGCCTTCGGAAGCTAGCTTCAGATTCGAAAGGGCACTGGAAAACTTATAATTGCGGTGGGGTCAGGTTCAGAAGTTCGCTTGAAGCGCTCGCAGAGAAAATAATGAAGCGAACTTCTGAACCACTACATCAGCCAGCCATGGTCATGCCTCAAATTGGTGTTCGGACGAGTCTCCAGGATCAGTCGGGAACAGAGTTCATCGTGAGACAGCCCAGATTTCGCCGAAGGGCCTTGATGTCGTTGCTTCTGCTGGCGCCGCTCGTCACCGGCTGCGGCAGCGCATCGGACATGTTGTCATCCGACCTTCTGTCCAAGGATGCGGACTGGTTCTCGCGATCCGGCAGGCTTTTCATCAGGAATGTCTCGATCGAAACGCCGCCGCTGACGCCGGACAAGCCGGTGACGCCGGACGACCTCATCAGCGCAGACGGCCTTTGTCCGGGCATGGCGCCGCCGATCGGCTCGGGCGAATCAAGCGCGCTTTCTGACGGCGCCTCAGGGGGGCCGACAACCACGGCGTCCACGGCGCCTGTAACAGGCACGGTCGCGCTGGGCCACACCGAATGCGACGTGACGCGCGGCATCGGCGCGCCGGACAATGTCAGCCTTTCCAACAATCCGCACGGCGATCGGGTTGCGGTGTTGACGTTCCTGCACGGGCCTCGCGCCGGAATCTACACTTTTACGGCGGGACGTCTGTCCTCGATCGAAAAAGCGCCAGAACCGGTCGCCCCGCCAAGGCCGGAACGGCGGGCGAAAAAGAAAAAAGGCGCAGCGACCTGAGATGCGCAGCGGCGGTTTCCGTCAAAGCCTTTCCGTCATGTTTTGCTCGAAAACGCCGGAGTCTTTCCGCTTCGGATAAAATCAGAAGCGAGGCTCCGTGATTTTGATTTGACGCGTTTTCTTCACGCGAACCGGTTTCCACTTCGCTCGAAAACGCTTTAACCCGCTGTTTCTTGGTGTGATGCGCTGGCCTCCAGCCATTCCTCTTCGGCGCGTTGCAACGCGCTGGCTGCGCTGGCGCGTGCCTTGCCCAGTTGCGCAGCCTGCTTGGGATCGCGCTTGAACAGATCCGGCAAGGCCAGGGCGACATCGATTTTGGCGATGATTCCGGTGATCCGCTCGATCTCGGCTTCGGCGTCCGCGATCTTCTGCTTGAGCGGCGTCCGCTTTTCAGTCTTGTTGCGCCTCGACTTCTCACGGCCATCGTCGCGCTCGGCCGATGATGCGCGGTCGCGCCCGCTCATGCGCAAGCCGCGCGCCGACAGAACCGCGCGGCGGTAATCTTCGAGGTCGCCCTCGTAAGGGGTGACGGTCTGGTCAGCGACCACCCATAGCCGGTCAGCGCAGGCTTCGATCAGGTAGCGGTCGTGCGAGACCATGATGACAGCACCCGGAAATTCGTTGATGGCTTCGGCGAGTGCGGCGCGGCTGTCGATGTCGAGGTGATTGGTCGGCTCGTCGAGAATGATCATGTTCGGCGCGAAGAATGTCGCGAGCCCGAGCAGAAGGCGCGCTTTCTCGCCGCCCGAGAGGCTTCTCACAAGCGTGTCGCCCGCCTTGCCGGAAAAGCCGATGGCGCCGACGCGAGCGCGAATCTTCGTTTCCGGCGAACCTTGCATCAATCGGCGCACATGATCGTAGGGCGAGCCGTCGAGGTCCAGTTCGTCGGTCTGATGCTGGGCGAAGTAGCCGATCGAAAGCTTGTCGGCGCGCACCACCTTGCCGGCAAACGGTTGCAGCTTTCCCGCGAGCAGTTTGACCAAAGTGGACTTGCCGTTGCCGTTGGCACCGAGCAGAGCGATGCGATCGTCTTCGTCGATCCGCAAGGTCACGCGCTTGAGCACCGGCGCTTCGGTATCGTAGCCGACGATGGCATCGTCGACGGCGATGATCGGGGGCGACAGCAGCTTGTCGGGTACGGGGAACGAAATCTCACGCACGTCCTGCGTGACCAGCGCGGTCACCGGCTTCATGCGCTCGAGCATTTTCACGCGCGATTGGGCCTGACGCGCCTTCGAGGCCTTGGCTTTGAAGCGATCGACGAAGGCCTGCAGCCGCTTGCGTTCGTCGGCCTGCCGCCTGGCGTGCTTGGCGTCCAGCATCTCGCGGGTGGCGCGCTGGTCCTCGAAAGAGGAATAGGTTCCCTTGTAGAGGGTGAGCTTGCCGCGATCGAGGTGCAGAATCTGATCGACAGACGTGTCGAGCAGATCGCGGTCGTGACTGATGATGATGACCGTGCGCGGGTAGTGTGCAAGGTGATCTTCCAGCCAGAGCGTCCCTTCGAGGTCGAGGTAGTTGGTCGGCTCGTCCAGCAACAACAGATCGGGCGCGGCAAAAAGAGTTGCGGCGAGCGCGACGCGCATGCGCCAGCCGCCCGAGAATTCCGCGCAAGGTCGAGCTTGATCCGCTGTCGAAAACCCGAGACCGCTCAGGATCGACGCCGCGCGCGCCGGCGCGGAATGGGCGTCGATGTCGACGAGGCGTGTCTGGATATCCGCGATCCGGCCCGGGTCGCGCGCGGTTTCCGCTTCGTGCAGCAGCGCGTGACGCTCGACGTCGGCCTTGAGCACAACCTCGATCAGGCTTTCCGGGCCGTCGGGCGCTTCTTGCGCGAGGCTGCCGATGCGCCAGCGCGGCGGAATGGCGATGGTGCCGGTTTCCGTCGGGAGTTCGCCGCGGATCGCGTGGAACAGGGTGGACTTGCCGACGCCGTTGCGTCCGACAAAGCCGACGCGGGCGCCGGGCACGATCTGTACGGAGCTATGGTCGATCAGAAGCCGTCCGGCGATGCGGATCGAGATATCGGTGAGGGAAAGCATGCTGGCTTTTCACCGCTATGCCAGCCAAACGCAACCTGTTTGTGTTGCTTCACAACAAGACCGCTGATCGAACTTGCCGCCAGCTTATGCGGGAAACGGGCGCGCTGGGAGTTCAGTGTCCTCGGCGGCCTCTTGTGCACGCAGTTGCTCCAGCAGAAGCCGAAGCCGACCCGGAAGCTCCGGCTCCTCCGGCCGAACGTCGGCACGCAACCGCTCGCCGATCGCTTCGGCCACCGTCCTGGCGGTTTTCGCATCGATCCCGTCAGGACGCTGGGCGGGTCGGTCGGTCATTCCTCGTTCCGCTTCCGTATCACAGGGGACCCAAGTTAAGTCACGGATCAGCAAATTGTTTCCGCGGTATGCCTACCCCAAGTGGAATCTGCAAGCGTAAACGCGGGAATGCATAGGCTGTCGGATAGGCGGAAATCGCGAAGGTCCGGCGAGACGGCCCGGAGGCTCTTCAGGCACGATCAGCCGTTCCCCGCTAACCCTCGTTCAGGCGCAGGCCGGCCCGGAGAAATTTCTGGGGATCCACGGCTTCACCGTCGATCCTTGTTTCATAGTGCAGGTGAGGGCCGGTCGAACGGCCCGTCGATCCGACTTCGCCGACGACCTGCCCGATCTTGATGGATTGGCCGACGCTGACGTTGATTGCGGAGAGGTGACCGTAACGGGTCGACAGGCCGTTGCCGTGATCGATCTCGACCATCCGCCCATAGCCGCCGCTCCAGCCCGCGGAGACGACCTTTCCGTTTGCCGTCGCGCGCACGGGATCTCCCATCGCTGCGCGGAAATCGAGACCGGTATGCATCGCCGGGCGTCCGACAAACGGATCGACACGCACGCCGAAGCCCGAGGTGAATTCGATCTCGCCGACCACTGGCTTGCGATAGGGGACGAGCGCGAGGGCGCCATTGAGCCGGTCGATCTGCGCCCGGGCGAGATTGACACGGGTGAGCTGTCGCTCGAACGGATCCGCGCCGGGCCGCAGCCTGACGGGAACATAAGGACCACCGGTGCCGGAACGCGGCGTTGCGGATTCCATCTTCGCCATGCTGAGTCCGAGATCGGAGAACACGCCGCGCAGCCGGTGCATCCGCGACTCCATGCGATTTTCAACCGCATTCAGTTCGGCGACCTGGCGGTTCTCGACCCGATCGAGCGACGATTCAAGCCGCATCAGCTTGTTGACCTGGCTTGTGGCTTTCTCGAGCCTGACCGGCTGCTTACGGAAGTCGGACGTGTCGAGGGTAGCGGTATCGTTGATCGGGGTGGGTTTTGCGGACCCCGACGAGCTTGCATCGGCATCCTTTTCCGCCTTTCGTGACGTCCCCTTGATCGAGCCTGTTGTTGAAACATCCGGCAAGGCGCTCAAGGCGGCCGCGCGGGATTCGAGCACTGCCTGACGGCGCACGATTTCTTCGAGCTTTCTGTCGAACTGTTCCTGATCGAGCAGTTGGCGGCTGGTGGTGCGATCGACACGCGCACGCAATTCCGCAATGCGGTCTTCATAAGCGTACTGCATGTCGGCCTGGCGCGCGATGAGCCGTGTCAGCACATCGTCGCGGAATGCAAAGTAGGTCGCTGTCGCCGCGGACCAGATGCCGAGCAGCGTAACGGTTCCCACGACGATCCAGAACACCACGGGGCCGAATCGAACCTGCCTGCCGGCATGGGCAAGGGTGAAACCGCGCTGAGTTTCCTTCTTCCTCGGCGGCGAGGCGACGGACGTTGCCTGGCGGGAGGGATGTCGATGATGATCGTGCGCGCGATGCTGCGAAGACTCGGCATACTGACTGGAACGGTACGACATCGGCACTCCCGCGCCGGCCTGAAACGAGTTCCAGTCGGCTCAACTTCGGTGTTGATTTGAACCGTTCATGGTTAATTTTCGGAAAATGGTGGTGCGTCGTTACAGGTCTCGCGCCGCCGCAAGAACCTCTTCGGCGTGACCATCGACTCTGACCTTGCGCCAGATCCGGGCGATCCTGCCGTCCGGGGCAACCAGTACGGTCGTGCGAAGAACACCGAGGAAGGCCTTGCCATACATGGATTTCTCACCCCATGCGCCATAGGCTTCCAGCATCTCGTGCTTTTCATCCGAGATGAGAGGAACGGTCAGCTTGTGTTTGGCACGGAACGATTCCTGCGTTTTTACGGGATCGGCCGAGACGCCCAGCACTGTGGTTCCGGAATCTGCGAACCCGTTCGCCAAGCGGCTGAAATCCATCGCCTCCCGGGTGCAGCCCGGCGTATTGGCGCGTGGATAGAAAAAGATCACCAGTTTCCGTCCGATGAAGTCCGCGAGGGAAACATGAGCCCCGCCATCCCGGGGAAGGGTGAATGACGGCGCCCGTGAGCCCTCCGCAAGTTCTGACGCTTGAGGTCCGGGCAGCGACGCCGCCGGGCGTGCCCTGGGCTTTTCGCCCGCCGCCGGCTTGGACGACGGAGCGGCTTTTCGGGCTGGTTTCGCGCGACCGGCCGTTGTGGGGCGGACAGGCTTGGGGGTGACGGTCTTAGAGGATTTCTTACGTATCTTCTTGGACATACGCCTTCCTTTCGTCGCTTTCCGGCGCTCAGTATCCGGTCGACTTCCGGAGATGTGAAGGCGACTCGGGTATGTCGCGGCCGCTGTGCATTTCCGTCGATCGCGGGGTATGTTGACAAGGGATTCGACGAACCTTCCGTCCCGCGTCCTGCTCGGCAAGCACCATGGGCCGGATGACGCGTAACATGTTAAATCGCGGATTGGCAGAAGTGCCGTCACGGGAGCGTTGGTCCGGGAGCGACGCACTGACCGATGACGGCCACTGCTCCGGTCCTGGCCGGCACGAAGAGGCAATGACAAGGAAGACGCCGATCCCAATGCCGACACGCGGCGGCGACCAGGTCTCGCAAGGACAAGTCTCGCAAGCAGAAGATACCGAGTGGAATGAGGATCACGACGAGGTCCAAAGCCGCCGCGTGCGTCGGCTGCTGTCGCGTTCGGATTCCGGAATTCACAGGTTGGGCGATCGGCTCGGGCGGCTCAAGAGTTGGCTCGCCGGCGAACGCTGGATCAGGCGGCTTGCAATCGCTTTAGGAGTGCTGGCGGTCGTCTTCGCCGGCAGCTTTGGCGCGCTCTGGTGGCGCCTCGGCGCCGGCCCGGTCAATCTCGACATGATGACACCGTGGCTTGTCGCGGCGATCGAGGAAAATATCGGGCACGGCAACACCGTGGAGATCGGTGGCACGCAGATCGAGCGCGCCGGCAGAATTCGTATCGCGGTTCGCGTTCGTGACGTCGTCGTCCGCGACAGCGATCATGTGATCGTCGCCAGTGCGCCGAAAGCCGAGGTGAGGCTGTCCGGTATGGCGCTGTTGACCGGGCAACTGCGTGCCGAAAGCCTCAATCTGGTGGATGCCGAACTCGCGGTTCGGATTACACCGGACGGACAGGTTACCGTTTCGGCGGGCGACAACGCCAAGCCGCTTGCCACCGGTGTCGCGTCAGCGCGGCCATCCATCCCGCCGTCGCCTTCCGGCATCGCCCCCTCACAGCCGATGTCCCCATCGGGTGAATCCCAGACCGCCGCCGCGCCGGTGATGCCCGAGGGACGCAATACCCCCGGGACGCTTTTGGCCGGATTGAACTGGCTCGACAGCCTCAGCTTGAGGGGGCTGGACGGGCAGAATCTCAACGAGATCGGTCTGAAAAACGGCAGGCTGGTGGTCGATGACCAGCAGCGCGGCAATCGTTGGAGCTTGAGCAATATCAGCCTGAGCCTTCGCCGGCCCCGCGCCGGCGGCGTCGCGTTCAGTGTCGGCGCAGGAGGCGGTGAACCGTGGTCGCTCCAGGTCGTTGTCGGGCCGTCAGCCGATGGCGTGCGCCCTGTCGATCTGCGTGCCACCGCAGTTCCGGCAAAGAACATTCTGCTGGCGCTCCGCATCAAGGATCTCACCTATAGCGCCGATATGCCGCTTAGCGGCGAACTGAAGGGTGAGATCGGCCGCGACGGCCTGCCGACCTATCTTCGCGGCAGCCTCTTAGCCGGCAAAGGTACGCTCATCGACACCGATACGCCGGACTATCCCATGGCGATCGATCAGATCGAAATGAACATGGAGTGGGATGCGGGACGGCGTGTTCTGGTTGCGCCGTTCAAAATCGTGTCAGGCCAGAATCGGATCACACTGCTCGCCCGTCTCGAGCCGCCGAATGGCAGTATTCCGGACTGGCGGATGGGTTTGAGCGGCGGCACCATCGTCCTCGCCGACTCCGATGGCGACAAGCCCCTGATCTTCAACCGCATTGCGGTCGGAATGCAGTTCGATACCGAACACAAGCAGGTAAGGCTCACACAGGCCGATATCAGCAACGGCGAGGTCGGCGTCGCCGGCACCGGGAGCATCGACTATTCGGAAGAACCACGTTTGAAACTGGGCTTCGCCGGGACGCCGATGTCCGTGGCTGCACTGAAGAGCATGTGGCCGGTTCTGATCGTGCCGGAGGTGCGCGAATGGGTCATCGAGCGAATTGGACAAGGCTCTCTCCAGCGCATCGAAATCGGCGTCAATTCACCGCTCCGCAATCTGTCGCGGCGCGGGCCGCCCATCCCGGACGATGGCCTTTCTGTCGATATCGCCGCCAGCAATGTGACGCTGCACCCCGTCGATGAAATGCCTTCGATCCGCGACGCCGATCTGAAGGCGCGAGTGACCGGCAGAACCGCGACAGTGACGATCGGGCAGGCCGCCGCCGACACCCCGGCCGGCCGCAAGCTCAACATTTCCGACGTCGTTTTCGAGGTGCCGGACATGGCGCCCAAACCCGCACCGGCCAGGGTGAAATTCCGGATCGACGCTCCGGTGCCCGCAGCCGCTGAAATTCTCGCCTCGGACCGCCTCAGCGAATTCACCGGCAATCTGATCGATCCGAATTCCAGCAAGGGAACGGTGGCTGCGCAGATCGCGCTGGGACTGCCGATCAAGCGTCAGATCACCAAGGAAGATACGACCTATTCCATCACCGCCGATCTCGCAGGATTTGCCGCCGACCGGCTGGTCATGAATCAGAAGCTCGAGGCGAGCGCGCTGAAGGTGGTCGCCAACAACCAGGGTTATCAGGTCAAAGGCGACGTCAAGATCAATGGGCAGCCAGCTTCGCTGGATTATCGCAAGCCGACGGACGGCGACGCCGACATCAAGTTGCAGGCCACCCTCGATGACGCGAGCCGCGCAAAACTCGGGATCGATCTCGGTCCCGGGGCGACGGGTTCCGTTCCCGTCAAGCTGGTCGGCAAAATCGGCACAGACAAGGACAGCAAGATCGGCATCGATGCCGATCTGACGTCCCTGAAACTCGACAACCTTCTGCCGGGTTGGGTCAAGCTGCCGGGAAAATCAGGCCATGCGACGTTCAACATCGTGCAGAAGCCGCAGTCGACGCGCCTGGAGGATATCGTTATCGACGGCAGCGGCGTCACGATTAAGGGCTCGCTGGAGATCGATCAGAACGGCGATCTTTTGAACGCGAATTTTCCGGTTTACGCGCCGTCCGAAGGCGACAAGGCTTCCCTCAAGGCCGAGCGCAACGGTGATGGCGTGTTGAAGGTCGTCATGCGTGGCGACGTGTTCGATGGTCGCGGCTTCATCAAATCGGCGATGTCGGGCAAGCAGACCGACACCAAGGGCAAGGCCAAGAACCTCGACCTCGACATCGACTTGAAGATCGGAGCCATCGCCGGATTTTACGGCGAAGCCGTGCGCAGCGCGGACGTGAAGATGGCCCGGCGCAACGGCTCGATCCGCAGCCTGAGCATGAGCGGCAAGATCGGGCGCGACACCTCGCTGACCGGAGAACTGCGCGGACGTCCGCAGGGGCAGGACGTCATTCTGATCGAGACCGACGACGCGGGTTCGTTCTTCCGCTTCACAGATACCTACGGAAAGATGTTCGGTGGCCAGCTTTCGCTCGCCATGGATCCGCCGACCGCCGAGCCGCGCGCCAAGCAGGGTCTGATCAACGTTCGCGATTTCACCGTCAAGGGCGAGACGGCCCTGGATCGCGCGGCCGCCAGCGGTCCGCAGACCGCGCGGAACGGCATCTCGTTTTCCCGGCTGCGCGCGGAGTTCACCCGTCAGAACGGGTTGCTTTCCGTGCGCGACGGCGTCGTCAAGGGTCCGATCATCGGCGGGACCATCGAAGGCAATATCGATTTTCCCGGCAATCAGGTCCGCATGAGAGGCACGTTCGTGCCGATGTACGGGCTCAACAACATCTTCGGACAACTTCCGATCGTGGGGCTGTTCCTTGGCGGCAGCGACGAGGGATTGATCGGTGTGACCTACGAGGTGGTGGGAACGCCGGGCCAGCCGCAATTGCGGGTCAATCCGATTTCGGCCATGGCTCCCGGCGTGCTGCGCAAGATCTTCGAATTCCAGACCGGCAATCCGGCCAATCAGATCGAGTATCCGTCGCAGGGCGGCAACTGATCTCGGCTGCGCGCCGTCGCGTCAATGCTGCCGCGAAGGCTTCTATGCCGGCCTTAGCAAGACGTGGCGCTTCTTGCCCATCGACAACTTGATCACGCCCTCGGGCGTTAGATTGTCCGGCGTCAGCATCATCTTCTCGTCGGTGACGGCGACATCGTTGACGCGAAGGCCGCCGCCCTTGATCTGGCGGCGCGCCTCGCCGTTCGAGGCGACGAGACCAGCTTTCACGAACAGCGCGAGCACGCCGGCTCCGCTTGCAAGCTCGCTGTGCGGAATGTCCAGCGTGGGAAGGCTCTCCGCGATGGCGCCTTGCTCGAAAGTGGTGCGCGCGGTGTCGGCGGCTTTCTCGGCTTCATCCCGGCCATGAAGAAGCGCGGTCGCTTCCGTCGCCAGCACCTTCTTGGCCTCGTTGATCTCCGCGCCCTGCAATGCAGCCAGTTTCGCGATCTCGCCCATCGGCAGGATCGTGAACAGTTTCAGGAATTTAACGACGTCGGCATCCTCGACGTTGCGCCAGTATTGCCAGAAATCGTAAGGGCTGAAGGCGTCGGCGTTGAGCCAGACCGCGCCTTGCGCGGTCTTGCCCATCTTCGCGCCGGATGCCGTCGTCAGCAACGGCGTCGTCAGGGCGAACAGTTGAGGCGTTCCCATGCGGCGGCCGAGATCGACGCCGTTGACGATGTTGCCCCACTGATCCGAACCGCCCATCTGCAGGCGGCAGTCGACGCGCCGCGACAGTTCGACGAAATCATAGGCCTGGCAGATCATGTAGTTGAACTCGATGAAGCTCATCTCCTGTTCCCGCTCGAGACGGAGACGGACCGAGTCCATCGTCAGCATCCGGTTGACCGAGAAGTGCCGGCCGATGTCGCGCAGCATCTCGATCCAGTTGAGCTTGGTCAGCCATTCCGCGTTGTCCAGCATCACCGCATCGGTCGCGCCGGAACCGTAACGCAGCACCTTGGCGAACACGCCGCGAATGCTGGCCTTGTTGGCCTCGATTTCCGCGACGCTGCGGATCGCGCGCGATTCATCCTTGCCGGATGGGTCGCCGACCATGGTCGTGCCGCCGCCCATCAGCGTAATCGGCTTGTTGCCGCTCTGCTGGAGCCAGTGGAGCATCATCATGGTCAGGTAGTTGCCGATGTGCAGGGACGGCGCGGTGCAGTCGTAGCCGACATAAGCCGTCGCCTGGCCTTTCGCGGCCAGCGCATCAAGCCCCTCGATATCGGAGCACTGATGGATGAAGCCCCGTTCGTGAAGGATGTTGAGGAAATCGGACTTGAAGGCGGCCATGGCTAAGGGACCCTGATCGTTCTTGTTCGGCTCTGTCGCAAATTCGGTTCCGGCGCATCATGGCCGGACACTGCCGCCGGGCTCCGCTGTGTGCCATTATAAGAAGCGCGCGTTCGGCACAAGCCGGACGCCGCATGGCAGCCAGCAGGGGTCCGCACGATGATGACGGCGATCGGTCTGATGAGCGGTACCTCGCTGGATGGTGTCGATGTCGCCTTGATCGAGACCGATGGCGAGCGAGTGGCCGCGTTCGGGCCGACCGGCTACCGTCCTTACACCGACCACGAACGCGGCCTGTTGCGAGAGGCGCTTGCGGAGGCGGTCAATCTGACGCAACGCAACGCGCGGCCGGGCGTGATCGGCGAGGCCGAGCGCGCCGTGACCATGGCGCACGCCGAAGTCGTTGCTGCGTTCCTCGCGCGAAATCATATCGCGCGCGAAGACATCGAGATTGTCGGCTTCCATGGCCAGACAATCCTGCATCGGCCGGCTCAGCGGCTGACCATACAGATCGGCGATGCGGCGGCGCTGGCGAAAGCGATCCGCGTTCCGGTGATGCACGATTTTCGCGCGGCCGATGTGGCCGCCGGCGGGCAGGGCGCGCCGTTCGTCCCGGTCTATCATCGCGCATTGGCGCAATCGCAAGGTCGCGAAGGACCGGTCTGCGTGGTCAATATCGGCGGTGTCTCCAACGTCACCTATGTCGATGGGGCCGAAACCTTGATCGCCTGCGATACCGGCCCCGGCAATGCGCTGCTCGACGATTTCATGCTGAGGGTGACGGGCCAGCCCTTCGACGGCGAGGGGCGGCTCGCGGCGCAAGGTCGTCCTGACGAGGACTGGATCGCGCACGCTTTGCAGCGCCCGTTCTTCGCACTGCCGCCGCCGAAATCTCTCGACCGCAACGATTTCGCCTCGCTCGCGCTGCCCGACATGGCGTCCGCAGACGGCGCGGCGACGCTGACAGCCTTTACCGCGGCGGCGATCGCGCGGATCGTTCCGCTGCTGCCGAAGCGACCGGCAAACTGGATCGTGGCCGGCGGTGGCGCACGCAATCCGACCATGCTCGGGATGCTGCGGGAGAGGCTTGCGCCGGCCTCCGTCGAGTCAGCCGATGCACTGGGCTGGTCGGCCGATGCCATCGAGGCACAGGCTTTCGGGTATCTCGCGGCGCGTGGCCTGCAAGGCCTGCCGCTAAGCTATCCCTCGACCACCGGCGTGCCCGTGCCTATGACCGGCGGAGTCATCGCCAAGCCTTGAGCCAGCCTTTATCCTCGGCGGACGGTCAGCGGATGTTGGCGAGCCTCATGTCGAGATAGCCGGTCACCGTTTCCATCAACGGCTCCATCTTGTCCTCGAAGAAATGGTTGGCGCCCGGAATGACGTGCTGATCGATCACGATGCCCTTCTGCGTCTTCAGCTTTTCCACCAGCGTCGTGACATCCTTAGCGGGTGCGACGATATCCTTTTCACCGTGGACGATGAGGCCGGACGACGGGCATGGCGCGAGGAACGAGAAATCGTAGCGGTTCGGCTCCGGCGCGATCGAAATGAAGCCCTCGACTTCGGGCCGGCGCATCAGCAATTGCATGCCGATCCAGGCGCCAAAGGAAAAGCCCGCCACCCAGCAGGCGCGCGCTTCCGGATTGATGGTCTGTGCCCAGTCGAGGGCGGCAGCCGCGTCCGACAGTTCGCCGGTGCCATGGTCAAAGGAGCCCTGGCTACGGCCGACGCCGCGAAAATTGAAACGCAGCACTGAAAAGCCGCGCGCCACGAAAGCGTAGTAGACCTGATAAACGATCGGGTGGTTCATGCTGCCGCGGAACTGCGGATGCGGGTGCAGGACCATCGCGATCGGCGCATTTTTCTGCTTCGCCGGATGATAGCGGCCTTCGAGACGGCCGGCGGGACCAGTAAAAATGACTTCAGGCATTAAGAATCCTTGGCAGATCGTCCGCAAACGCTGCCGCGTTCTAACATAGAGCGAGGGGCGAAAAGCAAGCGTCTTGCGCGTATTTATCGGCGCCCGCCAAAAATATTGTAGAGTTACAAGATGATGCAGGAGCGGACTTATCTCGACTGGAACGCGACGACGCCACTGCGCCGCGAGGCGCGCGAGGCGATGGCCGCCGCATGGGACGTTATCGGCAACCCCTCGTCCATTCATGCAGAAGGAAGGCGCGCGCGCGGGCTCATGGAGAATGCGCGAGCTACGCTGGCTGCTGCAGTCGGTGCCCAACCCCGCAACGTGATCTTCACCTCCGGCGGGACCGAAGCCAACGCGCTGGCTTTAAGCAGTGGTCTTCAAAGCAATAAGCAAATTCTTGATAGGCTTATCGTTTCTGCCATAGAACATGCCTCGGTGCTGGCCGGCGGCCAGTTCGCGCCTGACCGGCTCGCCCGCCTGCCGGTGCAGCGCTCGGGGGTGGTCGACCTCGATGCCTTGCGACCAATGCTCGCAGGAAGACCGCCGGCTTTGGTGTCGGTCATGCTCGCCAATAATGAAACCGGCGCCATTCAGCCGGTGGCCGAGGTGGCCGATCTTGTCCATGAGGCGGGCGGCCTGCTGCATGTTGACGCGGTTCAGGCGTTTGGAAAAATAGATTTCAATATCAAAGCATTGAATATCGATCTTCTATCGGTTTCAGCGCACAAGATTGGGGGTCCGAAGGGGACGGGCGCATTGGTTCTTGCGGAGAACGTGATCGGTCCTCGCGCGTTGATACAGGGCGGCGGTCAGGAACGGGGTCGCCGCGCCGGCACCGAGAACGTGGCTGGCATCGCCGGCTTCGGAGCCGCGGTGAAGGCGGCGGTCGCGGCGCGAGCGGGCGAGATGGCTCGGATCGAAATCCTCCGGAATCGGCTCGAACAAGGCTTGAGGCAAACCCAAGGCAGCGACCAAGACGGATCCCAAGCCGGCGTGATTTTTTCGCAGGATGTCGCGCGTCTGCCGAATACAACACTTTTCGGCGTTCCGGGGTTGAAAGCGGAGACCGCCGTGGTCAGATTCGATCTTGAGGGGATTGCGGTTTCTTCGGGTTCTGCGTGTTCTTCGGGAAAAGTGCAACCCTCGCATGTATTGCAGGCGATGGGTTACGGCCCCGAACTGGTCAGAAGCGCAATACGATTTTCGCTGGGCTGGGAGACGACGGACGCAGATATCGAGCGGGCTATTAAGGCTTGGCGAAAGCTCTCAGGTGCACTACTAAGGAAAGACGAAACAGTGCTTGAACAGTTCTAAGAGGATTTCTCGGGAACAACAGGCGCTGAGACTTCAAATCCACCGTGGTCCTTGAAACCGCGAGCGGAGGTAGAAATGGCAGCCGTACAAGAGACGGTCGATCGGGTTCGCCAGATCGACGTCGATCAATACCGGTATGGATTCGAGACCATCATCGAATCCGAGAAGGCTCCCAAGGGACTTTCCGAAGACACCATCCGGTTTATTTCCGAAAAGAAAAATGAACCGGCCTGGATGCTGGAGTGGCGGCTTGAAGCCTATCGCCGCTGGCTCACCATGCAGGAGCCGAACTGGGCGCGCGTCGACTATCCGAAGATCGACTACCAGGATCTTTATTATTATTCCGCGCCCAAGCCGAAGAAGGAGATCTCCTCGCTCGACGAGATCGATCCGGAAATCCTGAAGACCTACGAGAAGCTCGGCATTCCCTTGCGTGAGGTCGAGGCGCTGGAAGGCGTCGTTCGTCCCGAGGGCGAACGCAAAGTCGCGGTCGATGCCGTGTTCGACTCGGTGTCGGTGGCGACCACGTTCCAGGAAGAGCTGAAGAAGGCCGGCGTGATCTTCATGCCGATCTCGCATGCGATTCAGCAGCATCCCGAACTCGTGAAAAAATATCTCGGCAGCGTGGTGCCGACCTCAGACAATTTCTTCGCGACGCTGAACTCCGCGGTGTTCTCCGACGGCTCGTTCGTCTACATCCCGCCGGGCGTGCGTTGCCCGATGGAATTGTCGACCTACTTCCGCATCAACGAGCGCAACACCGGTCAGTTCGAGCGCACGCTCATCATCGCCGACAAGGGCGCCTATGTCAGCTATCTCGAGGGCTGCACCGCTCCGCAGCGCGACGAGAACCAGTTGCACGCCGCCGTGGTCGAACTGGTTGCGCTCGACGACGCCGAGATCAAGTATTCGACGGTGCAGAACTGGTACCCCGGCAACTCCGAGGGCAAGGGTGGCATCTACAACTTCGTCACCAAGCGTGGCGATTGCCGCGGTACCAATTCGAAGATCTCGTGGACCCAGGTCGAGACCGGCTCCGCCATCACCTGGAAGTATCCGAGCTGCATCCTGCGCGGCGACAATTCGCGCGGCGAGTTCTACTCGATCGCGATCTCGAACGGCTACCAGCAGGTCGACAGCGGCACCAAGATGCTGCATCTCGGCAAGAACACCACGAGCCGGATCATCTCCAAGGGCATCGCGGCGGGCAAGTCGCAGAATACCTATCGCGGTCTCGTCACCGCGCACCGCAAGGCGAGCAATGCGCGCAACTTCACCGCGTGCGACTCGCTTCTAATCGGCGACAAGTGCGGTGCGCACACCGTGCCGTATATCGAGGCCAAGAACACCTCGGCGCTGTTCGAGCACGAGGCGACCACGTCGAAGATTTCCGAAGACGTGCTGTTCTATTGCGTGCAGCGCGGACTGTCGCAGGAGGAGGCCGTCGGCCTCGTCGTCAACGGCTTCGTCCGCGACGTGCTGCAGCAGTTGCCGATGGAATTCGCGGTCGAGGCCCAGAAGCTGATCTCGATCTCTCTGGAAGGCAGCGTCGGATAACGTTGCGTTCGGGGCCCAGCTCCCGAGCGCTTGACATTGAAACCGTCCTTTTGCCGATGCGCTGGCGCATAGCGGTACGACGATCAAAAAGCGGAAACCAAAATGCCGTTGCTCGAAGTCAAAGACCTGCACGTTCGCGTCGAGGATCGCGAGATCCTTCACGGGCTCGATCTCACGGTGAATCAGGGCGAGGTTCACGCCATCATGGGGCCGAACGGCTCCGGAAAATCGACGCTCTCTCATGTCATCGCCGGCAAGCCCGGTTACGAGGTGACCGGCGGCGAAATCCTGTTCAAGGGCGAAGATCTTCTGGAGATGGCACCGGACCAGCGCGCCGCGAAAGGCGTGTTTCTGGCGTTCCAGTATCCGGTGGAGATTCCAGGCGTCGCCACCATGACGTTCCTGCGCACCGCGTTGAACGCGCAGCGCAAGGCGCGCGGCGAGAGCGAATATTCGACGCCGAATTTCCTGAAGAAGGTGCGCGAGGTCGCGGCCTCGCTCAACATTCCGCAGGACATGCTGCGCCGTGGCATCAATGTCGGGTTTTCCGGCGGCGAGAAGAAGCGCAACGAAGTGCTGCAGATGGCGCTGTTCGAGCCGAGCCTTTGCATTTTGGACGAAATGGACTCCGGCCTCGACATCGACGCGCTGCGCATCGCGGCCGACGGCGTCAACGCCCTGCGCAACAGCGAGCGCGCGATGGTGGTCATCACGCACTACCAGAGGCTGCTCAACTACATCGTCCCGGACTTCGTTCACGTCATGTCGAGCGGCCGCGTCGTCAAGAGCGGCGGCAAGGAACTGGCGCTGGAACTCGAAGCATCCGGCTACGCCCAGTTCGAAGAAAAAGCAGCCTGAGCGCCATCATGAACGTTGCATTGGTCAAGCCCACGACCGACCACGCCGCCAGCGATATTTTCGCGGCCGCGCGGGGTCGTCTTCCGGGCAAGGGTCCCGTTGCCGAGGTTCGCGAGGCTGCCTTTGCGGAGTTCGCGCAACGCGGGCTTCCGCATCGCCGGATCGAGGAATGGAAATACACCGACCTGCGCGTGCTGTTGCGCGAGGTCGCGCCGCTTGCCGCGCGACCCGATGCGGATGCGCTGAAGCGCGCGTCCGAGGCGCTCGCTCAAATCGAGGTGAAGGGCGGCTGCAGGCTTGTGCTGGTCGATGGCGCGTTCGCGCCGGAGCTGTCCGATCTCGGCGCGCTGGAAAAGGGCGTCGATGTCCGCACGCTTCACGACATGCTGGAGAGCGCCGACAACGCGGCGCGCGCGGATCTGCTGCGCACCAATGCCACCACGGACGTGATGGTGTCGCTCAACGCCGCGATGGCGACCGACGGTGTCGTCATCGGCGTTGCGGACGGCGTCGTGCTGACCAAGCCGCTGCACATCGTGCACGTCACGACGCAGTCGTCTGCGTCCTCGTTCACGCGTTCGCTGCTGCAAGTGGCAAAGGGCGCTCGGGTCACGCTGGTGGAAAGTTTTGTCGCGGCGAACGGCGCGCAGGGCTATCAGGTGAATGACGCCGTGGTGCTGTGGGCAGGCGAGGGCGCCGACGTCCAGCACGTCCGTCTCGTCGAGGATGCGCGCGACGCCAGCAACATATCGACCGCGATCGTGACGCTCAACGGCAGGACGCAGTACAACACCTTCAGCCTGACGACCGGTTCGGTGCTCAGCCGCTATCAGGCGTTCGTCCGTTTCGGCGGCGAAGGTGCCAATGCGTCGATCAACGGCGTCAACCTGCTGAAGGATCAGCAGCATGGCGACGCCACGCTGGTGGTCGATCACGCCGTGGCGCATTGCCAGAGCCGCGAGATATTCCGCGCGGTGGTGGACGACCGCGCGCACTCGGTATTCCAGGGCAAGATCATCGTTCAGCCCGACGCGCAGAAGACCGACGGCAAGATGATGACGCGGGCGTTGCTGCTGTCCGACGGGGCGGAAGCCGATAACAAGCCCGAGCTTGAGATTTTCGCCGACGACGTCACCTGCGGTCACGGCGCGACGGTCGGCGCGCTCGACGAGAGCCTGCTGTTCTATCTGCGCGCGCGCGGTCTTTCGGAGAAGGAAGCGCAGGCGCTACTGATTCAGGCGTTCATTGGCGAGGCGATCGAATCCATCGCCGACGACGGCGTGCGCGAGATCGTCATCGGAGCCGGTGAGCGGTGGCTCGCGGCGCGCGGATAAGAGATTGTCGGAGCGTCATTGCGAACTGACGGGTCGGCGCGAAGCGGCCGTCTGATGCCAGGCTCCGCGAAGCAACTCAGAGGTCTCGGGAGAGCCGGATTTGCTTCGTCGCTTCGCTAAGAACGAAACCGGTGTTGCCGGTTTTGTTCCGGCCTTGCAATGACGGGTGCTCCCTTCACACGGGAGAAGCCCGAAGTTCTGACGATGGATATGGAAGTAGTGACATGACCCATCCGGCGGTCGCCAACGGTTCTTATGATGTGATGCGCGTGCGTCAGGATTTTCCGGCGCTGGCGATGAAGATCTACGGCAAGCCGCTCATTTATCTCGACAACGCCGCATCGGCACAGAAGCCGGACGCGGTGCTCGACCGCATGACGCAGGCCTACAAGACAGAATACGCCAACGTCCATCGCGGACTGCACTATCTCGCCAACGCCGCGACTGAAGCCTATGAAGGCGGCCGCAACAGGGTCGCGCAATTCCTCAATGCGAAGCGCACCGAGGAGATCATCTTCACCCGCAACGCCACCGAAGCGATCAATCTGGTGGCGTCGTCCTGGGGCGAGCCAAATATCAAGGCCGGCGACGAGATTGTGCTCTCGATCATGGAGCATCACTCCAACATCGTGCCATGGCATTTCTTGCGCGAGCGGCATGGGGCGGTCATCAAGTGGGCGCCCGTCGATGACGACGGCAATTTTCTGATCGACGAATTCGAGAAGTTGCTGACGCCGAAGACCAAGATCGTCGCCATCACGCAGATGTCGAACGCGCTTGGCACCATCGTTCCGGTCAAGGACGTGGTGAAGCTCGCGCATGCGCGCGGCATTCCGGTGCTGGTCGACGGCAGCCAGGCGGCAGTGCATCTTGCCGCCGACGTGCAGGACATCGATTGCGACTTCTACATTTTCACGGGTCACAAGCTTTACGGTCCGACCGGCATCGGCGTGCTGTATGCGAAGTACGATCATCTCGTCGCCATGCGGCCATATACCGGCGGTGGCGAGATGATCCGCGAGGTCGCGCAGGACTGGGTCACCTATGGCGATCCGCCGCACAAGTTCGAGGCCGGGACGCCGGCGATCGTCGAGGCGGTCGGGCTCGGCGCCGCGATTGATTATGTGAACTCGATCGGCAAGGCGCGGATCGCGGCGCACGAGCACGATCTTCTGGTCTACGCCCAGGAGCGGCTGCGTGAGATCAACTCGCTGCGCATCATCGGCACCGCGCGCGACAAGGGACCGGTGATCTCGTTCGAGATGAAAGGTGCCCATCCGCATGATGTCGCGACCGTGATCGACCGCGCCGGCATCGCCGTTCGCGCTGGCACCCATTGCGTGATGCCGCTTTTAGAGCGGTTCAACGTTTCAGCGACCTGCAGGGCCTCGTTCGGCATGTATAATACGCGCGAGGAAGTGGATCATCTGGCGCAGGCGCTGATCAAGGCACGGGATTTGTTCTCATGAGCGAAACCGCTGAAATCGTAAAAAACAATACCTGTCACATGCAGACCAGCTCGGTGCTTGCGCAGGAGGAAACCGAACGCATGGGCACGGGGATCGTGGCCGCGTTGAAAACCGTGTTCGATCCGGAAATTCCCGCGGACATCTATGAACTCGGACTGATCTACAAGGTCGACATCAAGGACGACCGCGGCGTCGACGTCGAGATGACGCTGACGACGCCGAACTGTCCGTCCGCCGCGGAACTCCCGACCATGGTTGAGAATGCGGTGGCGAGCGTTCCCGGCGTCGGTGTCGTGAACGTCAACATCGTCTGGGAACCGCCGTGGATGCCCGACCGGATGACTGACGAGGCCCGCCTTGTCCTCAATATGTGGTGACGATTTTACCTTCTGCCTGTGCTATGATCAGGGTTGATTTACTTTCAGGATTGACCAGATGACAGAGATGACGCCGAGCACGCCAGCCACCAAGCCGAAACCGAGACCTCGCCCGCAGGTTATGCGGTTGACCGATGCCGCGGCGGCACGAGTCAAGGAACTCGCTGAACGCGCGGATTCGGAGATCGTCGGCCTGCGCGTCGGCATCAAGAATGGCGGATGCGCCGGCCAGTCCTACACGGTGGAATACGCCCACGACGTCAGGCCCACCGACGAAGTGGTCGAGGACAAGGGTGTGAAGATTCTGGTCGACCCCAAGGCGGTGCTGTACCTGCTCGGTACCGAGATGGATTACAAGTCCGAAAAAATGCAGGCGCAGTTCATTTTCAATAACCCGAACCAGGTCTCGGCCTGCGGATGCGGCGAATCCGTGCAGCTCACGCCCGCCAAGATCGACGGCTGAGATTTGGGTTGTTCCTGGGGCGCAAATTTCGGCGAAGCCCCTGAAGGGAACATCAAGCGGACGTCAGGCCACCTGCACCTGGATGTCGGCGCAAAACGAACATTCCGAGTCGGCTTCGCAAACGACGCGATTGCGGCCATTGCGCTTGGCGGCGTAGAGGCAGATGTCGGCGCGCTCGATCAGCGAGTCCGTGGTATCTCCGCAGCGAAGCATCGAGACGCCGACCGAGATCGTGACCCGGCCGAGGATTTCGCCGGTTGATTTTTTCTTCAACTCCTTGGCCATCACGGCGCGGCGGATGTGATCGGCCACCGTTACCGCCTGATGTATCTTGGTATTGGGCAGCACGACCGCGAATTCCTCGCCGCCGTAGCGCGCGGTGATGTCCTGGCCCTTGATGGTCTGCTTCAGCGACATCGCAACCAGCCGTAGCACCTGATCGCCGGTCAGGTGGCCGTAGTTGTCGTTGAACGATTTGAAGTGGTCGATGTCGAACATCAGAAGCGACAGCGCTCCGCCTTCGTTGACGGCCAGCGTCACTGCGTCTGCGACGGCGCGGTCGAAATATTTGCGGTTGCCGAGACCGGTGAGCGGATCGGTCATGCTCTCGGTCCTGATCGCTTCAAGGCTATGTTGAAGATTGTTGATCTCGATCTTCGAGAGCTCCAGCCGGTTTTCCAGTGCCTTGTTGGCTTCCTGTATCTCGGTGGTTGATTTTATCAGCGCCGTGATGACCGCCTTGACCTGCTCGCGGCTTTGGGCGACGCCGAGTCTTTCGGCTGCCCCCTTAAGGCTGTCGCCGAAACCGGCCGTTATGCCAAGCGCGTCGGTGATGAGTCTCATCACGTCATCGATCTCGGTGATGACGCGCCCGCCGAGCTTGTCGATGCGCTCTGTGGTTCTGATCGGGGAGAGGTAGTTGTCGTAGATCTGCTCGAGATCGGATTCGGTCAGCTTGCCGTTGCGCGCGAGGGTCTCATTGATGACCTTGTTGAGCGCGGAATTGTATCCGGTGGCGTAGACGTACCAGATTTCGTAGTTGCGCGGGATCGCAGTCTGTCGCAGCGATCGGATCTGGCCGAGCGCCACCTCCGCGAACGCCAATGTGCGCTCATGTTCGTCCAGCCCGACCACCGCTGCGGCTCCGCCGACGATTCGACTGATCGTCGTCCCAAACGACAAAGTATCAACGTGAATATTGCTGAGAAACTAGCGGTAGAGAGTTTACGCGCGGTAAATGGTGTTCAGCCGGGTGCGGGGAGGCCGCGCCGCTAGAGTCTGCCTCAACTGCGTTGAATCAGACTCCTCGCTTATCGTTTTGATTGAGCATGATCTTTTCCGAAAACCGGTTTCCACTTTTCGGGATCATGCTCCAAACGCTTAGCCGCGGGCGCGGATCGGGCGAAGCAGGAACGCCGGCAGGTGAGAATGGTCTCCGGGTTCGGTGACGGCCTCGCGGCGGGGCGCGGGGGCGCGACCGATCGACGGCGGCTGCGGCGCGGCCATCGGCGCACCGGCCGTCGCGGCGGGGATCTCGTGTCTCTGGTGATCGATGCCGGAGCGCCGCGGTTTGCGGCCCTCGCGCTTGCCGCCGCGGGCAAAGGTCTCGCCGTTCTTGTCGCGTGTCTGACGGGATCGGGCCGGACGGCTCCTGGATGCCGTCTCGGCGCCGGGAGTGGCTTCGCTTGCGCCGGCGTCATGGCCGGGAAGGTCGGCCTCGATATCTGCCTTGGGAATGGACTGACCGGTCAGCTTCTCGATCGCCGCGAGCGATTTGAAATCGGCGGGACAAACGATCGTGATCGCGGTGCCGGTACGACCGGCGCGGCCGGTGCGGCCGATGCGATGCACGTAGTCGTCGGGGTGGTACGGCACGTCGAAGTTGAGAACGTGGCTGACCTCGGGAATGTCGAGGCCGCGCGCGGCCACATCGGAGGCGACCAGCAGCGGCAACTCGCCCTTGCGGAATTGATCCAGCGAAGCGGTCCGCGCCGACTGGTCCATGTCGCCATGCAGGGCGCCGACACTGAAACCGTGTTTCTGAAGTGACTTGCAGACGATGGCGACGTCGCGCTTACGGTTGCAGAAGATGATTGCGTTCTTGAGATCCTGAGCTTCTCGCAGCAGGCGGCGCAGCAACTCACGTTTTTCGTGTGGCTCGCGTCCGCAACTGACCTGCGACTGCGCGACGGTCGCCGCCGTGGTTGCCGGCCTCGATACCTCGACCTTTTCCGGGTTGTGCAGGAAGGTGTCGGTGACGCGCCGGATTTCGTTCGGCATCGTCGCGGTGAAAAACAGGGTCTGTCGCGTGAACGGCACCAGCTTGCAGATGCGTTCGATGTCGGGAATGAAGCCCATATCCAGCATCCGGTCGGCTTCGTCGATCACCAGAAGTTCCACGCCGGTGAGCAGCAGGCCGCCGCGTTCGGTGTGATCGAGCAGGCGGCCCGGAGTTGCGATCAGCACATCGACGCCGCGCGTCAGTTTCATGTCCTGGTCGCCGAACGAGACGCCGCCGATCAGAAGCGCCACGTTGAGTTTCTGGCCGGCGCCATACTTGTCGAACTGTTCCTTAACCTGCGCCGCGAGTTCGCGGGTCGGCTCCAGGATCAGCGTACGGGGCATTCGCGCTCGGGCGCGGCCTTTCTCCAGCAGCGTGAGCATGGGCAGGACGAAGGCCGCGGTCTTGCCGGTACCGGTCTGGGCGATGCCGAGAACGTCGCGGCGCGCCAGAACGTGGGGGATGGCCTGATCCTGAATGGGGGTGGGGGAAGTGTAACCTGAGGCCGCGACTGCAGCCAGGACCTTATCGGATAAACCAAGATGTGAAAAAGACATTGAGCCTCTGCTCGACACCGCCGTCCGGAATCGAATGTAGAAGGCTGTCGCGCTCAACCCCTTAACGGCGTGCTTTTAAGAAGCGAAGGGGGCTCTGGCTTGCGCTGACGGGCGGCTCACCATGGAATCGTGTTTCGATCCCGGGCCGCGTTACCGCGAAACATAGGGGGGAAATGCGTAAAGTCAATTGAGAAACGGCGGAAATATCGAAAAACCTTGTCGTTTTTTGCTTGAACCCGGCGGAATGGCCGCTGAGATATTCGCCAGCTATCGGATTTCCGGCTCGCGAAGGACATCAGTATGGATGCAGGCCGTCCGCGCAAGCAGCGCTCGATTTCCACGCGCTGCTGCATCGTCGGCGGCGGGCCGGCCGGCATGATGCTCGGCTATCTCCTCGCGCGCGCGGGAGTTGAGGTTGTCGTGCTCGAAAAGCACGCCGACTTCTTCCGCGACTTTCGCGGCGATACGGTGCACCCGTCGACCATGCAGGTGATGGACGAGCTCGGCCTGATCGATGATTTCCTGAAAGTGCCGCACGATGAATTGCAAAGGCTGGAAGCCTGCTTCGGCAAGACCCGCCTGCGCATCGCTGACGTCGGCCGCACTGGCGCGAAGCATCCGTTCATCGCCTTCATGCCGCAGTGGGATTTTCTCAATTTCCTGCGCGACAAGGGCCGCCGCTTTCCGAACCTCAGGATCATGATGAACACCGAGGCGGTCGGGCTTATCCATGACGGCGACAGGGTGGCGGGCGTCCGCGCAGACGCGGGCGGTGCGCTCGACATCAGGGCTGACCTGGCGGTCGCTTGCGACGGACGCCATTCCATCATTCGGCGTAGCGCGGGGCTTGAGGTCGAGGAGATCGGCGCGCCGATGGACGTGCTGTGGTTTCGCGTCGGCAAAAGCGCCGAGACCGAAAGCGTGTTCGCGCGCATCGAGGCGGGCCGGATGATGGTGATGCTCGATCGCGGCACGTATTGGCAATGCGCCTACGTCATCGTCAAGGGCCACTACGACGAGATCAAGGCGCGGGGCATCGAGGCATTGCGCGCCGACCTGGTCGCGCTGGCGCCGTCGCTCCGGTCCAACATAGCGGATGTAAAGAACTGGGACGATGTGAAACTGCTCACCGTCGCCGTGAACCGTCTCAAGCGGTGGACCCGCCCTGGTCTGCTCTGCATCGGCGACGCCGCGCATGCGATGTCGCCGGTTGGCGGCGTTGGCGTCAATATCGCGGTTCAGGATGCGGTGGCGGCGGCGAACCTGCTTGCGGAGAAGCTCGCGAGCGACGGCGCTGTAAGCGAGGATGATCTCGCCGCCGTCCAGCGCCGCCGCGAGTTTCCGATGCGCATGACGCAGGGCATGCAAGTGATCGTCCAGAACAACATCGTCAATGCGGCGCTCAATCCCGGCAGCGGCCCGTTCAAGCCGCCGCTGTTCGCGCGCATCGTCAACGCTGTGCCGTGGTTGCAGGGTCTGACTGCGAAGTTCATTGCCATCGGCGTGCGGCCCGAACATGTCCATTCGCCGAAAGCGTGAATCGCGTTTTACAGAGCTAAATCGAGAGCGACCGTAAACGGCGAGGTAAATTATTCGTCCAAAGTACCGAGCAGATCAACCGCTATTGCTTTCGGATCGCGCAGACACGCCGACGTCAAATTTGAAAGTACTACAAACGTCGCGACAGCAGAAGCGCCAGCAGGCCGGTGACCGCCACCGCGCCGCCGTACCAAACCCACTGCGTCTGCCGGATCATGAGACTCGACGCCGGATAGGGAAACACGCCGGAACCCTGACCGGCCCAGACAAGGCCGATCAGGATTGCAAGCAGGCCGAGAATAAGGAGCGTGATTTTCATCATTGCACAACATTCCACTAAAGCGTTTTCGAGCGAAGTGGAATCCAGTTCGCGTGAAGAAAACGCGTCAAATCAAGAAGCTAGAATCTTTAACCGTTTCCATGAAACGGTGAAAGACTCTCGGCATGCGACGGAGCAGGTGCATTCGCCGGAGGTGGCGGTCGCGCATGATCATCTCCAGGGATTGTAGGTGCCGATACTCCAGACGTGGCCCTCGGGATCGCGGCAGGTGAAGTCGCGTCCGCCATAGTCCTTGTCGGAAATGTCGAGAACGATGGTGGCGCCGTTGGCCTTGGCCTTCGCATAGACGGCATCGGCATCCGGCACGACGATGTAGGAGCTCTGGGTCACCGGGCGATCGGCTGTGGCCGGCTGCTGGACCTTGCCGTAGTCGTCGTCGCGAGCCGAACCCAGCATGATCATGCCATCCCCGAGCGCGAGTTCGGCATGGGCGACCCCGCCGCTTCCATCGTCATAGACGGCTTTTCGGGTGAAGCCGATGGTGTCGCATAGCCAGTCGATCATTCTGTGCGGATTGCGATAACGCATCGCGGGGATCACGGTCGAGCCCATCGCCTGACCTCCATTGCGGTTAAGGCCGCGATGATCGCTCGCGAATGTGACCGCAGGTTGGCCGCCGGAGTTGCTTCAACCGTTGAATAAGACCTGGCCTTATCCTGTTGATCGAGCGCGACCTTATCCGAACCGGGTTTTCATTTTTGCGCTGTCCCCGGCCGTTCGGGCCGGATCCTGCTTTACACGTCCAGCAGCTCCTCGCTGGCGAATTCGGCCTTGTCGGAGATGAAGGCGAAGCGCGCCTCCGCTTTGGTGCCCATCAGCCGTTCGACCGAGTCCGCCGTGTCCTCGCGATCGTCCGCCAGCAGCACCACGCGCAACATCGTGCGCTTTGCCGGGTCCATCGTGGTTTCCTTGAGCTGCGCCGGCATCATCTCGCCAAGCCCCTTGAAGCGGCCGACATCCACCTTGGCGTTGGCGTTGAACTCGCTCTTGAGCAGCGCCTCCTTGTGCGCGTCGTCGCGGGCATAGACCGTCTTGCTGCCGTGAGTCAGGCGATAGAGCGGCGGCACCGCGAGATAGAGATGGCCTTCGTCGATCAGGCGCGGCATCTGGCGATAGAAGAAGGTGATCAGCAGCGAAGCGATATGCGCGCCGTCGACGTCGGCGTCGGTCATGATGATGACGCGCGAATAGCGCAAATCCTCTTCGCGATAGTTGGTGCCGGTGCCGCAGCCGAGCGCCTGGATCAGATCGGCAAGCTGCGCGTTGGCGGTAACCTTGTCCCTGCCTGCGGAGGCCACGTTGAGGATCTTGCCGCGCAGGGGGAGCACGGCCTGGGTCTTGCGATCGCGCGCCTGCTTGGCGCTGCCACCGGCGGAATCGCCCTCGACGATGAACAGTTCGGAGCCATCGGTCGCGGTGTCGGTGCAGTCTGCGAGCTTGCCGGGCAGGCGCAGCTTCTTCACTGCGCTCTTGCGCGAGGTTTCCTTCTCGGCGCGGCGGCGCAACCGCTCATCGGCGCGCTCGATCACGAAATCGAGCAGCCTGTTGGCCTGCGCCGGATTGCCGGACAGCCAGTGATCGAACGGATCCTTGATCGCCTGTTCGACGATCCGCGAGGCCTCGGCGGTGGCGAGGCGGTCTTTGGTCTGGCCCTGGAATTCCGGCTCGCGCACGAACACCGAGAGCATGACCGCGGCGCCGACCATCACGTCCTCGGAGGTGATGGAGCCCGCGCGCTTGCCCTGTCCGACGCGCTCCGCGTGATCCTTCAAGCCGCGCAGCAGCGCGCTGCGCAGGCCGGACTCGTGAGTGCCGCCGTCAGGCGTCGGCACCGTGTTGCAATAGGAGGACAGGAAACCGTCGGCGTCGGCGGTCCACGCCACCGCCCATTCGCAGGCGCCGTGCGCGCCGTTGCGCCCCGATCTGCCGGAGAAGATGTCCGGATGAACCAGCGTGTCCTTGTGGATCGCCGCGGCCAAATAATCCTTCAAGCCGCCGGGGAAGTGGAAGGTCGCCTCCGCCGGGATGTCGTCGAGGCCCTTGAGCAATTCCGGCGCGCACCGCCAGCGGATTTCGACGCCGCCGAACAGATACGCCTTCGAGCGTGTCATCTTGAACAGGCGCTGCGGTTTGAACGCGGCCTTTGCGCCAAAAATTTCGGTGTCGGGCTTGAAGCGGATGGTGGTGCCGCGCCGGTTGGCGATCCTGCCGAGGTCTTCGAGCTTGCCTTTGGGGTGGCCGCGCTCGAACGTCATCTTGTAGAGGTTCTGGCTGCGCGCCACTTCGACTTCGAGGCGGGAGGAGAGGGCGTTGACCACGGACACGCCGACGCCGTGCAGACCGCCGGAGGTCTCGTAGACCTTGGAGTCGAACTTGCCGCCTGAATGCAGCGTGCACATGATGACTTCGAGCGCCGACTTCTTCGGAAATTTCGGGTGCGGATCGACGGGGATGCCGCGTCCGTTGTCGGTGACCGTGAGGAAGCCGTCGGCGGCCAGTTCCACCACGATGAAAGTCGCGTGGCCCGCCAGCGCCTCGTCCATGGCGTTGTCGATCACCTCGGCGAACAGGTGGTGCAGCGCCTTCTCGTCGGTGCCGCCGATGTACATGCCGGGGCGGCGGCGGACCGGTTCAAGCCCCTCCAGCACCTCGATATCGGCGGCGGTGTAGTCGGCCTCGGCTCCCGACCCGCGGCTCGATCCGCGGCCGGCGCGGGCCCTGGTCTCGGAGGTCTTGGCCGCGGAAGCCTCGAACAGGTCGTCGGCAGATTTTGACTTTGTATTTTGTTTCAGTGATTTGGACATATTTCTTCAAAAACCAGGCACGCCGGACAAGTCGAATCGACCGCGCTGACTATGCCACGGACACGGGTGGATTTGTGAACGCCCTGCGGATCGGGTCGAGCGGGCGTCAGGTCCGCTCGGTGCGGAACAGGACGACTGCAAACAATAGCGTCGCAACGACAACGATAACCGAGCCGATCGCCGGCGCCGCGAAATAGGCACCGTTATTCAACAGGGTGAGCGCAACCCCGGCCGGCAACACGAGGCCGCCGAGAATGTGGAGTGAGCCCTGAATCCGGGCCAGCGTGCTGTTTCCGGCGGCCGGCACCAGCCGATAGTAGAGTCCGAACAGGAATAGCAGAACCCCGCCTATCAGGTTGAGATGGGCGTGGGCGGGGGCCAGGGTAAAGTTCTGCTGGATTCCCATGGCCATTCCCGCGACCATTCCGATCAGCAGAAGGACAACGCTTACGCACATCATCGCCGACCCGATCATTCGTTCCCCCTGTTTTCTCCGAGATCACGATGATTGGATCCCGGTCTTTTCAGGATGCAAGTCTTCAATATGCAAGTCTTTCCAATATCCAAGTCTTTGTGACTTGAAGTCGTATGAGAGGCTAGTTTAGCTGCTTCCGATTGTTTTGTACCGCCGCGGAGGCTCAACACCCCTTCGCTGAGGGAGCGGCAAGAGGCATTTTGGAATGGAAGACGTCGGACGCGGCGTGGTCGACTTCGTGCGCGATCATCAGGTTTGGGCCGCCCCTGTCGTGCTGCTGCTTGCCTTTGGCGAGTCGCTCGCCTTCATCTCGCTGCTGGTTCCGGCGTGGGGCGTGCTGGTAGCGATCGGCGCCCTGATCGGCATCAGTGACATCAAATTCTGGCCGGTCTGGATCGCGGCCGCTGTCGGCGCGTCGCTCGGCGATTGGCTGTCCTACTGGTTCGGCTATCACTTCAAGGACCGCGTCGCCGAAATGTGGCCGCTGTCGCGCCATCCCGACCTTCTGCCGCGCGGGCAGGCTTTCGTGCAGCGATGGGGCATCCCATCTATTTATATCGGCCGGTTTTTCGGACCGCTGCGCGCCACGGTGCCACTTGCAGCCGGAATCTTCGCCATGCCGTACTGGCGTTTCCAGATTGCAAACTGGACGTCGGCCTTGATCTGGTCGGCGGTGTTGCTGGTGTTCGGCGACGTGATCTCGCGGATCGTCGAATGGATCTGGTATGCGGTTTGAGCGTGATCGGATTTGCGAAGGAGCGTCGGAGGAAGCGGTCGCGCGGCCGGCGCATTTGGATTACAAGGCGAGCCAGAGAGCACGCTCGCGGGATGCAAGGATAAAGTCGTGACTGCCGCAGATACCAAAGCGAAAGACTTAACTTTCAGCGGCAACACCGCCGTCCGGCCGACGGTGTTCGTCGATGGTGCGTCTGGAACCACCGGGCTCGAAATCCGCCAGCGGCTCGACCGGCAGGGCGACGTCGCCGTCAAAAGCCTCGACGGTGACAAGCGGAAGGATCCGGCCGCCAAGCGCGCACTGATGGCGGAGGTCGATCTCGTGATCCTGTGCCTGCCCGATGAGGCGGCCAGGGAAACCGTCGCCTTGATCGACGGCATGGGCGCGGACGCGCCGAAGGTGCTCGACGCTTCGACGGCGTTTCGCGTCGCGCCGGACTGGACCTACGGCTTTCCGGAACTGACGCCCGATCAGGCGGACAGGATCAAGGCGGCGCGTAAGGTCACGAACCCCGGCTGCTATCCGACCGGATCGATCGCCTTGCTGCGGCCGCTGACCGATGCCGGCCTGATCCCGCAGGCCTATCCCGTCACCATCAACGCGGTGAGCGGCTATTCCGGCGGCGGCAAGTCGATGATCGAGAGTTTCGAGAAGGGGACCGCGCCTGCGTTCGAGCTCTACGGACTCGGCTTCGAGCACAAGCATCTGCCGGAAACGCAGAAGTACGCGAACCTGACGCGGCGGCCGATTTTCGCGCCGTCGGTCGGCGACTACCGGCAGGGCATGCTGGTGTCGATCCCGCTGCATCTCGATACACTGCCGGGACAACCCGATGGCGCTACGCTTCATGCGGCGCTGGCAAAGCGTTATGCGGGCAGCGCCTATGTTTCGGTGATGCCGCTCGACAACGCCGCGACGAAAAATGGACGGATCGAGCCGGAGGCGCTGAACGGCAGCAACAGGCTCGAGCTTCACGTCTTTGCCAGCGAGAAGCACCGGCAGGCCGTTCTGGTCGCGCGGCTCGACAATCTCGGCAAGGGCGCATCCGGCGCGGCGGTACAGAACATGCGGCTGATGCTCGGGTTGAGGGATTCTGGGGCGGATTGAAGGGGTGCTCGAAACCCTTTCATTGTTTGTCGTCATGCCTAAGCTTGACCGGGGCATGACCGGGAGAAGTTGTTCTCGCTACCTTACGAGCGTTGCGCGTAGCAATCTCTATCCGTGTGGTGAAGCGCCGTCGTGAACCTCGAACGAATCCATCAATTCGAGGATGCGTGCCTGCATGCCCCGCCAATTTGCCACATCCTCTGGTCGATGGCGGAAATAGAAATGCCGTCCCCTGTTGATGAAGCGGTGTTGACAAGATTTTGGAAAGGCCTCGGATGGCGTAGCGCAGTCGATCACCGTGGTGTTGATGTCACGATCGTCGGCGTAAACAAGATAGCGATATCCGATATATTCCTTGCCATCTTTACCGTGCGTGAGGGTTTTGCTCTTCGCCAGGCCGAACTCGGTACTTTGTTCGACAATGTTGCCGCTGGGTTCGGCCTTCATGAGACTTAACACCCACTCTGGATCCCACGCGATGAAGACCCAATTGCTATCATGTTCCTCTCGCGCCAAATCTCTCCAGCGTTGATTGAGTGGCTGGAAGTCAGGAGCGGTTGTCGCAAGCCTCAAGGTGGGGTTGGCTCCGCCGCTCCATTTTACCTGCCATGCGTTTGGAATACGGTAGGCACCCTGCGCTGAAAACTTGACGTAAACGGTGTCAAACGATTTGGGAAAAAGTACCAGCTGCTTACTTACGAAATCATGCACTGGCAGGCAGGTCACCGCCGGCCCGCGGTCCATAATCTGGCCGTTAAGCACCTCCGGCTCGAAAGAACGTTGGCGATAGGACCAGTAATACAGACGCCGATTTTCACCCTCGCCGACAACGAGGATAGCATGGTGCTGCATATATAGCGGCCCCTCGCGCCTGGCCCACATAGTCAAGGCCGACAAGTCGAGCCAGGAGCGGGCGGGGCGGTAGTCAGAAGTCCTATCGGCGACTTGAATACAATAGGGCTGGGATTGAGCGGTCTCTTCCGCGTTAAAGGCGACAAGTCGTGATGTCGCACTGCCCGCGGCGATGACCAGCGCAGCCCCCGCTAGGATCAGGCCGATAAACTTTCGTGGTGATACCAACTTTATCCCCTCACACCGAAGTGATCCGGCGGATATAGCATCGGTGTGTGCTCATCGAATAGTTGAGCGAGAGAACGGTTTTGAAAATGTTTGGATGACGTGACTTGCTTCGGGCAACTGATCGACAGCGTGCTTTTAATTCGCTTTCGGTCACCTCACGCCCGCACGCGTACATAACTCCCCGGTGCGTCCTCGATCGGCGGGAGCGCGGCGCTGCCGACCTCGCGGGCAGGGACGACCTCGGCGTCGATTCCGCGCAGCCAGGCGTGCCAGTCCGGCCACCACGACCCCTTGTGTTCCTGCGCGCCCTTCATCCACTCCGCGACCGTAGTGTTGCCGATGGCGTCGCTGGTCCAGTACTGATATTTGCCGAGCGACGGCGGATTGATGACGCCCGCGATGTGTCCCGACCCTGACAGCACGTAGCGCACCGGGCCGCCGAAGAATCGCGAACCGTACAGCACCGATTCCGCCGGCGCGATGTGATCCTCGCGAGTGGCCAGATTGTACACCGGCACCTTGACCTTCGAGAGGTCGAGCAGGGTGTTGTCGAGCACCATCGAGCCGGTCGAGAGACGGTTCTCGAGGTAGCAGTTGCGCAGGTAATAGGAATGGTTGGCCGCGGGCATCCGCGTCGCGTCCGAATTCCAGTGCAGCAGATCGAACGCCGGCGGCGTCCTGCCCTTGAGATAGTTGCTGACGACGTAGGACCAGATCAGGTCGTTGGGGCGCAGCATGTTGAAGGCCATCGCCATCTTGCTGCCTTCCAGCACGCCGGACTGCTTCATGTCGCGTTCGAGCGCGGAAATCTGGTCTTCGTCCACGAATACCAGCAGGTCGCCGGCGTGGGTGAAGTCGACCTGCGCGGCAAAGAACGTCGCCGACGTCACGCGCGCCCGCTGCTTGTCCGCAAGCCATGCCAGCGTGGTCGCGAGCAGGGTGCCGCCGACGCAATAGCCGATGGTATGCACCTTGGTCTCGCCGGTCGCCTTCTCGACCGCGTCCATCGCCGCCAGCGGGCCTTCCTTCATGTAATCCTCGAAGGTCTTTTCGCCGAGCCGCTTGTCGGGATTGACCCAGGATATCACGAACACCGTGATGCCCTGATCGACGCACCACTTGATGAAGGATTTCTCCGGCTTCAGGTCGAGGATGTAGAACTTGTTGATCCAAGGCGGCACGATCAGGAGCGGCGTCCGCAGCACCGTCTCGGTGCTCGGCGAATACTGGATCAACTGCATCAGTTCGTTCTGGTAGATCACCTTGCCCGGCGTCGTCGCCATGTTGACGCCGACTTCGAGATGGCTGGAGTCGGACTGCCGGATCCGCAGCACGCCGTTGCCCGCATTGATATCCTCGGCCAGCATTTTCATGCCGCGCGCGAGGTTGTCGGCGTTCGAGGCGAAGGTTTCGCGCAGTACGTCCGGATTGGTCATCACGAAATTCGACGGCGCGAGCGCGTTGGTGATCTGCGCGATATAGAACTCGGCCTTCTTGCGGGTGTGCGGATCGAGGTTCTCGGCGTCGCGAACCAGTTCGTTCGCCCATTTGGTCGTCAGCAGATACGCCTGCATCACAAAATCGAAGAACTGGTTCGATCGCCATTCCGGATCGGTGAAACGTTTATCCCGGGGTGCGGGTGCGATGGTGGGATTGATCTCCTCGCCGGCGAGGCGGCGCGCGGCGTAGCCCCAGAGGTCCAGATAGGCCTTGCCGAGTTTCGTTTTCAATTCGACCGCGCGGGTCTGGTCCGAAAGCCAGTAGTCGGCCACCGTGCTGACAGTCCTGATCAACTCGGCAAACTCGTTCGGCTGGCCGTCGCGCGCCTCGCCGCCCTCACGCGCCTTGAGGTATGCGGCCAGCGCCTTGCCGCCGCTCTCCATCGCATTGGCGAGGTTCATCGCGAAGGTGTCCGGGTCGAACCGGGGCTTGGCCTCGGCCTTGGTCTCGACAGGTAACTCGCTCATGGCCGCACACCTGAGGGTTTGTTCAAAATTCCGTCCGCGCGTAGCGGGCAGCGATCATGGCATAATCTGGGGAGCAATGCCGGTTTCGATGTGTTGCGGTGCGACAAAACATCTTTATACGGCCATATATGAGCCCTGATGAACTGTCTTAAGGACGCTGGGCCAGCGGGATAGCGGCTTTGGCGTTCCCGGACGATAATGATTCTAAGCGTGCGATTCGATCTGATGAAGCAAACGCATCATGATGCCGCAGGTTCGGATAGAGACGTGAGCGCGTCCGGCTCGACAGCCTCCAACCGGCGGGCGCTCAGATGGACGGGCTGTGCGATGGCCGGCGCGGCCACATTGGTGCTGCTGTCGCTGTCGCTCGGCGGCTGTTCGACGTCGATTGCGGATCTGCCTGTCGGCACGCCGCCGGATGCGCCGGAACGGGCGGCCGAGGTGCCGGACTATCCCGCGGTACATGACATGCCGGCGCCGAGAGACCATGCGGCGATGGCCCCTGCCGAACAGGCCAGGATTGAGAAGGAGCTGATCGCCGCGCGCGAGCACCAGTCCCAGGCGGCCCAGACCTCGGAGCCCAAATAAGCCTCGTATGGGCTGTCCCGGTTTGCGGTCCCGCCACGATACGCGAAGTGCTGGCGGAGCAGGGCGTCCGTGCTAAACTGCCGCGATTCAGCACGCGTGGAACCGTCAGGTCCGGTGACTTGGGACCCGTGCCGATCGCCCGTTAAATCCGGCCCGGAGCCAGGAGCCATGGAAGAATTTTATCGTATCCGCCGTCTGCCGCCTTACGTATTCGAACAGGTCAATCGCGCCAAGGCGGCCGCACGGAACGCCGGAGCCGATATCATCGACCTCGGCATGGGCAACCCGGACCTGCCGACGCCGTCCCATGTCCTCGACAAGCTCAAGGAAACCCTGGGCAAACCCAAGACCGACCGCTATTCGGCCTCCCGCGGCGTCACCGGCCTGCGCAAGGCGCAAGCAGGCTACTATGCCCGCCGCTTCGGAGTGAAACTCAATCCCGACACGCAGATCGTGGCCACGCTCGGCTCCAAGGAGGGCTTCGCCAACGTCGCACAGGCGATCACCGCGCCGGGCGATGTCGTGCTGTGTCCGAACCCGAGCTACCCGATTCACGCATTCGGCTTTTTGATGGCGGGCGGCGTGATCCGCTCGGTGCCGTCAGCGCCGACGCCGGATTTCTTTGCCGCCTGCGAACGCGCGATCATCCATTCCATACCGAAGCCGATCGCGCTGATCGTCTGCTATCCGTCGAACCCGACGGCGCAGATCGCGAGCCTCGATTTCTACCGTGACCTCGTCGCGTTCGCGAAGAAGCACGAGATCTTCATCCTGTCCGACCTCGCATATTCCGAGGTCTATTTCGACGACAATCCGCCGCCCTCGGTGCTTCAGGTGCCCGGCGCGATCGATGTCACCGTCGAGTTCACCTCGATGTCGAAGACGTTCTCGATGGCCGGATGGCGCATCGGGTTCGCCGTCGGCAACGAACGCATCATCGCGGCTCTCGCGCGGGTCAAATCCTATCTGGATTACGGGGCCTTCACGCCGATCCAGGTGGCGGCGACTGCGGCCCTGAACGGTCCGGACACCTGCATTCGCGAGATGCGCGACATCTATCGCAAGCGCCGCGACGCGCTGGTGGAATCCTTCGGCCGCGCGGGATGGGTGATCCCGCCACCGCAGGCTTCGATGTTCGCATGGGCGCCGCTGCCTGAACGGTTTCGCGATCTCGGCAGCATGCAGTTCGCAACCCTGATGGTCGAGAAATCCGGGGTCGTGGTCTCGCCCGGCGTCGCCTTCGGCGAGCACGGCGAGGGTTATGTCCGCATCGCCATGGTGGAAAACGAACAGAGAATTCGCCAGGCCGCCCGCGGCGTCCGCCACTTCCTTGAAAGCGGCATCGAAACGTTGCACAACGTGGTTCCTCTCGCCAACCGGCGATAGGCGCCGGTTCGGGGACGGCCTTGCGGCCCTTCGGGCCGGCCGTGCCTTGATCGTTCCTTGCAACACCGGTTTTCCAGCAGGTTTCCCTTATGGTCGCACCCCTGAAAGTGGGCATTGCGGGGCTCGGCACTGTGGGGTCCGCCGTGGTTCATCTCATCGAGCAGCAGGGGCGGGCGCTGTCGGCGCGCTGCGGGCGCGGCGTTCGCGTGGTCGCCGTCGCCGCGCGCTCGAAGACCAAGAAGCGCGATGTCGACCTGCGCGGCATTGCGTGGGCCAAGGATCCACTGGCGCTGGCGAACGATCCAAACATCGACTGCTTCGTCGAGCTGATGGGCGGTGCGGGCGACCCGGCGCAGTCGGCGATCGAGGCGGCGCTGAAATCGGGCAAGTCGGTGGTGACGGCCAACAAGGCGCTGATCGCCAAGCATGGCCTGCGGCTCGCCACTCTCGCCGAGCAGCACGGCGGTGCGCTGAACTACGAGGCCGCGGTCGGCGCCGCCATTCCCGTCATCAAGACGCTGCGGGAAGGACTTGCCGGCACCACGATCAACCGCGTCTACGGCATCCTCAACGGCACCTGCAACTACATCCTGACGCGGATGGAGCGCGAAAATCTCTCGTTCGCCGAGTGCTTGAAGGAGGCCCAGCGCCTCGGCTATGCCGAGGCCGATCCATCCTTCGACGTCGACGGTCATGACACCGCGCAGAAGCTGTCGATCCTGGCGAGCCTCGCCTTCGGCACCCGCGTCGCGCAGAGCGCGGTCTATGTCGAAGGCATCTCGTCGATCGCGCCGGAGGACCTTCGCGCGGCGGAAGAACTCGGCTACCGCGTCAAGCTGCTCGGCGTCGCGGTGCGCACCGCCAAGGGCATCGAGCAGCGGGTGCATCCGACCATGGTGCCGAAGACCTCGTCGATTGCGCAAGTCATGGGCGTCACCAATGCGGTCACCATCGACGGCGAGGGCATCCCGCCGATCACGCTGGTCGGTCCGGGCGCCGGGGGCGCAGCGACGGCGTCCGCCGTGGTCGCCGATATCGCCGATGTCGCGTGCGGCATTCGCGCCCTGCCGTTCGGGCGGCCGGCGTCGCGGCTGCTTGCGACCAAGAAGGCGCCGATGGAGCGCCATGAGGGGGGGTATTACATCCGGTTGATGGCGCGCGATTTCGCCGGCACCGCGGCGACAATCGCAACGCGGCTCGCGGAGCAGAAGATTTCGATCGAATCGATCGTCCAGCGCCATCCCAACGGTAAGCTGGATACGACTGAGACCGGCAAACCGGCAGAGCCCGTTCCCGTGCTTCTGATTACCTATGCGACCAGCGAGGACGCGGTGCATCGCGCGCTTCATGCGGTGAGGGCGGACAAGGTTATCACCGGCCGTCCGCAGGTCATCCGTATCGAAAAGAATTGAGGGATCCCGCCGCGCTGCCCGAGGAGAGTTGAAGCGATGTCGACAGATATTTCCATTCCGCCGCAACAGGCGCTCCGTCGTCTCCTGACGCTAGAGATCGTGCGCGTGACGGAGCGGGCGGCGGTGTCGGCGGCGCGCCTGCGCGGGCGCGGCATGGAGAAGGCGTCCGATCAGGCCGCGGTCGACGCCATGCGGCGCGAACTCAACAAGCTGCCAATCGATGGCACCGTGGTGATCGGCGAGGGCGAGATCGACGAGGCTCCGATGCTGTTCATCGGCGAGAAAGTCGGCAATTCCCACGGACCGGAGGTCGACATCGCGGTCGATCCGCTTGAGGGGACCGTGCTGTGCGCCAAGAACATGCCCGGCGCGATCGCCACTATCGCGATGGCCGAGCGCGGCACGCTGCTTCACGCCCCCGATTGCTACATGGACAAGATCGCGATCGGTCCCGGCTATCCGCAAGGAACGGTGGATCTCGATGCGCCGGTGGAAGAGAACATCATCAATCTCGCCAAGGCCAAGGGGGTCAAGCCGACCGAGATCACCGCCATTCTGCTCGACCGCCCGCGCCATGCCGCCAAGATCGCCGCGCTGCGCAAGATCGGCGCCGCCGTGAGTCTGATCAGCGACGGCGACGTCGCCGGCGTCATCCACACGGCGGAGCCGCGAACCGGAATCGACATTTATCTGGGCAGCGGTGGCGCGCCGGAAGGCGTGCTGTCCGCGGCGGCGCTGCGCTGCATCGGCGGCCAGATGCAGACCCGCCTCATCATCGACAACGAATCCTTGCGCGAGCGGACCCTGCAGATGGGGATCAAGGACCCCAAAAAGAAATATGAGATTGGAGACATGGTGAAAGGCGATTGCGTATTCGCCGCAACCGGCGTGACCTCGGGTTCACTGCTCTCGGGCGTGCGTTTCGGCAAGGACGTGATCAAGACCGATACGGTGGTGATGCGCTCGGTGACGGGCACCGTGCGCCGCATCAAGGCCGAGCACCGGCAGTTGGATAAATTTCATTTGGATTGACATCAATCTTCGCGCGACGCCGTGGGACTGGCGCGAAAAATTCTCGCAAGGCGCGGACGACATCATGACCTTGCCTGCCACCGCATTTCCGATCGAAGCGCCTGACGCTTTTCTCGGCGTCGCGCATTCGGTGACCGGGCGTCTGTGGCGCGACCGCCTCGATGCGCGGGGCGCGGCGCGTGCGCTGGCGATCGCGCAGCGGCATCAGTTGCCGGAAATGCTGGCGCGCGTGATCGCGGGCCGCGACGTCGAGATCGATGCGGTCGCGGATTTTCTCGATCCCACCATCCGCCGGCTGATGCCCGATCCCTTCACCGTGACGCAGATGGAGGCGGCGGCGAAACGGCTCGCCGATGCCGCGATGCGCGGCGAGACGGTCGCGATCTTCGGCGACTATGATGTCGACGGCGCGACCTCGGCGGCGCTGCTCACCTGGCATCTGCGCCATTGCGGCCTCACGCCGCTGATCCACATCCCGGACCGGATTTTCGAGGGCTACGGCCCGAACGTCGACGCGATCAACGCGCTCGCAGCAAAGGGCGCGACGCTGCTTGTGACGGTCGATTGCGGCACCACGAGCATCGAGCCGCTGGCTGTCGCAGGGCAACAGGGCATGTCGGTGGTGGTGATCGATCATCACCAGTGTGGCGACGATCTGCCGGATGTGGACGCGCTGGTGAATCCGAACCGGCCGGACGATCTCTCTGGCCTCGGGCATCTCGCCGCCGTCGGTCTTGTGCTGGTGACGCTGGTCGCGCTGAACCGCGAACTGCGCCAGCGCGGCTTCTGGACGCCCGAGCGGCCGGAGCCTGATCTCCTGAACATGCTGCATCACGTCGCGCTCGGCACGGTCGCCGACGTCGCGCCGCTGACCGGCCTCAACCGCGCCTTCGTGGCGAAGGGGCTGATCGCGCTGCGCCGCCGCGATCACATCGGTCATACCGCGCTGATGGATGTCGCGCGGCTGAACGGCCCGCCTGAAGCCTGGCATCTCGGCTTCATGCTTGGGCCGCGCATCAATGCCGGTGGCCGTATCGGACGTGCTGACCTGGGCGTGCGGCTGTTGCTCGAAGGCGACGTCTCGGAAGCGGCGCGCATCGCCGCCGAACTCGATCGCCTCAATACCGAGCGTCGCGTGATCGAGCAGGCGGCCGAGGCGCAAGCGGAAGCCGAGGCGCTGGCCTCGCTCGGTCTTGAAGATAAGGGCTCCGTCATCGTCACGGCGTCCGAGGGTTGGCATCCCGGCGTGGTTGGTCTCGTCGCGTCGCGGCTGAAAGACAAGTTCGGCCGGCCCGCCTTCGTCGTCGCGCTGGAGCCGGGCGGAATCGGCACCGGATCGGGGCGCTCCATCGGCGGCGTCGATCTCGGCAGGGCGGTGCGGCAGGCGGTGACCGACGGCGTGCTGCTCAAGGGCGGCGGTCACGCCATGGCGGCGGGCGTCACGCTGCGCAAGGAACGACTGGCGGAATTCCGCGCCTACATGGAGAAGGCGCTCGCCGCCGACGTGGCCCGGTCGCGTCACGTCAACGAACTGTTCATCGACGGCGCGGTCAGCGCGCGTGCGGTGACGCCCGAGTTCGTGGCGATGCTCAATCGCGCGGGACCATTTGGTGCGGGCAATCCCGAACCGGTATTGGCTCTGCCGTCGCACCAACTCATCCATGCCGACGAGGTCGGGCAGACGCACCTCCGGCTGCGATTCAAGTCGGGTGACGGGGCGATCGTCAACGGCATCGCGTTCCGCGCGGTCGGCCAGCCGCTCGGCAACGCGCTGGCGCAAATGCGCGGACAGCCGCTGCATGTGGCGGGGTCGCTGGCTGTGGATCGCTGGCAAGGCGCGGAGCGCGTGCAACTGCGCGTCACGGACGTCGCGGTGCCCGATCCGGGACCAGCGACAATTCGATAGGTTTCGGCTACAATCCCTGCCGGAGCTTCGCCAGCACTTGCAGTCCTGCATAGCCGTCGGCGGGCAGGCCGACGCGGGTCTGGAAATCCTTCACCGCTTTCATGGTGTCATTGCCGACGCGGCCGTCGGTGCCACCGGTGTCGAAGCCGGCCTTGGTCAGGCGCGTCTGCACTTCCTGCACTTCGGCGAGCGTGAGCGCGCGCTCGGAGCCGGGGAAGGGCTGGATGAAAGGCGGCGCGCCGAGGATGCGATCGCCGAGATGGCAGATCGCGAGCGCGTAGTTCATCGACGGATTGTAGCTGCGCACGGCGTAGAAATTTGGTCCCAGCAGGAATGTCGGGCCGCCCGGCTCGGGGATCCAGAGCTTGGCCGAGGCGTTCGGCTGCGGAAACGCCTTGCCGTCGGCGCGATGCACGCCTGCAGCCGCCCAAGCGGCGTAGCTGCGATTGCCGCTCGCGCCGCCGGGCGCGCGCACCTCATATCCCCAATGCTCGCCGCGATGATATTTGCCGCGGTTGATGAGATAGCGCGCGGTCGAGCCCAGCGCGTCGTCGGGCTTCCCGAACGGCGAGACCCGGCCGTCGTGGTCATAGTCCATGCCGACGTTGAGCCAGACCTCCGGCATCCATTGCGTATGCCCCATCGCGCCGGCCCACGAGCCGCGCATCTCCTCGGGCGTGCTCCAGCCTTTGTTCACGATGCGCAGCGCGTTGATCAGTTCGGTTTCCCAATAGGTGCGCCGCCGCGGTTCGTTCCATGCCAGCGCCGCCAGCGAGGGGAATACCGGCCGCATGTGATTCTTCTGCACCAGGGGATCGCCGAACGCGGACTCGACGCCCCACAGCGCGAGCAGCGTGCCGCGTTCGACGCCGAAATCGTGCTCGATCCGAGAAAACAGCGTCTCGTTTTTTCGCAGCGCCTCCTTGCCGGCGATGATGCGCCAGTCCGAAACGCGGCGGTTGATGTATTGCCAGGTCTTCTCGTGAAACTCCGGCTGGTTGCGCATCTGCTTGAACACGCTCATGTCCGGCTCGATCCGACCCATGCAGCGATTCCACGTCGCCTCCGAGATGCCCTTCGCCAGCGCGCGGGCACGAAAACTGTCGCGCCACTGCTCGAAGCCTTGCGGCGTCGCTGCGAGAGCCGGGAAGGGCGTGAGCATCGCCGCCGCGCCGAGACATTGCAGCGCGCCGCGCCGGCTGATCCGGATTGGGGAATCGAAAGTTTTCATGCGGCGAGCTTAACGGAGGGAAGCGTCCGGCGGCAAAGGTTCATTGCGTCGCGGGAAC
>NZ_JBPPLY010000007.1:0-17919 GCF_051535215.1 Nitrobacter sp.
AGCGCGCGCAATACGAGTCGATGGTGACGGCGCACGCGCAAGCCAACGGCGTTCCCGTCGAACTGGTCCATCGCGTCATCGTGCGGGAGAGCCGCTATAATCCGCGCGCCGTTCATCGCGGCAACTATGGCATGATGCAAATCAAGCTCGCGACCGCGCGGGGCCTCGGCTACACCGGCACCGCCGAGGGGCTGCTTGATCCGGAAACCAATCTCACCTACGCCGTGAAGTATCTCGCCGGCGCCTATCGCGCCGCTCACGGCAACCACGACCGCGCCGTGGCCTATTATGCCGGCGGCTACTACTACGTCGCAAAGCGGCAGCGGCTACAGGGTCATCACGAGACCATGAGCGCCGCCGCGGAATTCCCCGGCGCGCCGCTGTCGATCGCGCCGCGCTGAAGTTTGCGAGCCGGAACTGTTTCAATCCAGCGACGGCCTGATCTGCGGAGCGAGGTTGGCGGTCCGCATATGCAGCACCGCGCAGGCGCAGCTATTGGCGGCAAAACATAATTTCGGGTAAAATGCCGGAACCGCGTGAGAGTCTGCGTTCCCGCGTTGACACGCCGATCCATCGGCCTAAATAATAGATGTTCCGAGGGGAGCTCCGTCAGGGAGCTGAGATATCGCCCGTTCGCGATTGTCGCGACAGCGCGGTGACCCTTTGAACCTGATCCGGGTCATGCCGGCGAAGGGACAGGGATGTTTCAGAATACGCGTGAGATAGGTGGGGATTCCCCCATCGCTGTGATCGGCGCAGGCATTGCGGGCGCGTGGCAGGCTTTGCTTTTCGCCAAGGCAGGCCACGCTGTCACGCTTCACGAACGCGGCAACGATGCCATGACGCAAGCCACCAGCCACTGGGCGGGCGGCATGCTGGCGCCGTGGTGCGAGGCGGAGGTCTCCGAGCCTCTCGTCACGCGCCTCGGCCTTCGTTCGCTCGCGCTGTGGCGCGAGCACGTTCCCGACACACCTTTCAACGGATCCCTGGTGGTGGCGCATCCGCGAGACCGCTCCGACTTCGAACGTTTCGCGCGCATGACGTCAGGGCACCGGCGCATTCAGGGCGATGACGTGAGCAGGCTCGAGCCGTCGCTCGACGGACGGTTTCGCGAAGCGCTGTTCTTCCCGGACGAAGGTCATGTCGAGCCGCGCCACGTGTTGCCGGAGTTGCACGCGCGCATCCGCGACGCCGGCGGCGTCATTGCGTTCAACAGCGCGCCCAAACCGGCCGACGTCGAGGGACTCGTAAGCGAAGGTCTTGCGATCGATTGCCGCGGCCTCGCCGCGCGCGATGCGCTTCCCGATCTGCGCGGCGTCAAAGGCGAGATGGTGATCGTCGAAACCGACGAGATCGCCCTGGCGCGCCCGGTGCGGCTCCTACATCCGCGCTGGCCGCTCTACATCATTCCCCGCGAGGGCAACCGCTTCATGATCGGCGCCACCTCGATCGAGCGCGAGGATGACGGCGTCAGCGTGCGTTCCGCGCTGGAACTGCTCAGCGCGGCTTATGCCGTGCATCCGGCCTTCGGCGAGGCGCGGATCGTGGAGATCGGTTCGGGTCTGCGCCCAGCGTTTCCCGACAACCTGCCACGCATCGCGATCGGCAAGGACCGTATCGCCGTCAATGGGCTTTACCGTCATGGCTTTCTCCTGGCGCCGGCGCTGGCGGAACTGACGGTCGGCTATGTCGCTCGGGGCGAGATCGACAACGAGGTGATGCAATGCGGATGACGTCATGCAGGTGATCGTCAACGGCGAACAGCGGGAGATCGCGGCGCAGACAGTCGACGCGCTGCTGAACGAACTTGCCTACGAGGGCACGCATGTCGCGATCGCAGTCAACTTCGAAGTGCTGCCGAAAAGCCGATGGGCAGACGCTCTTCTGAAGAGCGGCGACGAGATCGAGATCATCACGCCGCGGCAGGGAGGATGAGCGATGGATTTATTTACTTTCGCAACAACACTTGACGTCATTCCAGGGTGCTCGCGCAGCGAGCGAACCCGAAATCCGGACACTTCTGCAACCGGCGCAACTGGATTCCGGGTTCGCGCCTTCGGCACGCCCCGGAATGACCGGGAGATTTGAATGGTCAACTTTTACGGCAAATCGTTTTCCTCCCGCCTCCTGATCGGCACGGCGCTATATCCGTCGCCGAAGATCATGCAGGATGCGATCCGTGCCGCCGGCAGCCAGATCGTCACGGTGTCGCTGCGGCGGGAGACCGCGGGCGGCAAAACCGGCGACGCGTTCTGGTCGCTGATCCGCGAGCTCGACGTCACCGTGCTTCCGAACACCGCCGGGTGTCGCAGCGTGCGCGAAGCCGTCACCACGGCGAAGCTCGCGCGCGAGTTGTTCGGCACGCCGTGGATCAAGCTCGAGGTGATCGCCGACAACGACACGCTGCAGCCTGATGTCGTCGGCCTCGTCGAAGCTGCGTTGATCCTGATCGAGGACGGTTTCGAGGTGTTCCCCTATTGCACCGAGGACCTGAGCGTCTCCATGCGGCTGGTCGATGCCGGCTGCAAGGTGGTGATGCCATGGGCCGCGCCGATCGGCAGCGCGAAGGGCATCACCAATCGCAACGCCTTGCGGCTGCTGCGCGAGCGGCTGCCCGATATCACGCTCGTCGTCGATGCCGGCATCGGCGCGCCCTCACACGCGGCGCACGCTCTCGAGCTCGGCTACGACGCGGTGCTCTTGAACACCGCCGTGGCCAAGGCCGCCGATCCGGTCGCCATGGCCGGCGCATTCAAGCTCGCGGTCGAAGCCGGCCGCAGCGCCCATGAAGCGGGTCTGATGGAAGCCCGGGACTTCGCCTCCCCGTCAACGCCTGTGGTAGGGACACCGTTCTGGCATGCCGTATCCTGATCGCTTCTATCCCGTCGTCGATACGCTGGACTGGGTGCGTCGCCTGGCCGGACTCGGCGTCGGCACGCTGCAGTTGCGCGCGAAAGACCTCAACGATGGCGAGGCGCTGCAACTCGTCAGCGACGCGTTGGAAATCGTCAGGGGCACACCAACGCGACTCGTGATCAACGACTACTGGCGCGCGGCGATCGTCGCCGGCGCAGAGCATGTGCATCTTGGCCAGGAAGATCTGGCGGAGGCGGACGTCAACGAGATCCGCAAAGCCGGATTGACGCTCGGGCTCTCCACTCACGACGATACTGAACTCGAAACCGCGTTGGCGGCCGAACCGGACTACGTCGCGCTCGGTCCGATTTTTCCGACCACGCTGAAATCGATGCGCTTCGCGCCGCAGGGCATTGCGAAAATCTCCGAATGGAAAAAGCGTGTCGGCAATATCCCGCTGGTCGCGATCGGCGGCATCAAGCTGGAACAGGCGGCGGAGATTTTCGCTGCCGGCGCGGATTCCATCGCGGTCGTCAGCGACGTGACGCAGAACCCGGACCCCGACGCTCGGGTGAAAGCATGGCTCGAACAGGTGACTGAAGCTGCATGAGGTGCCGTCATGCAAACATCCGTCTTTATCGCACGGCTGATCGGCCCGGTCATGATGACGGCCGGTCTTGCCGTGCTGCTCAACCGCCAGAGCTTTCATGCGATGGCCGAGGAGTTTCTGGCCAGCCGCGCGCTGATGTTCCTCGGCGGCCTGATGGTCATGCTTGGCGGCCTCGCCATCGTGCTGACCCACAACGTCTGGACATCGGACTGGCGCGTGATCGTGACGCTGTTCGGCTGGCTGCTGGTTGTCGCCGGCGCCATCCGCATCATCGAGCCGCCATTCCTTTATACGGGCGGGCGCGCGTTCCTGCGCCACCCCGCCATGGCGACGATCGCCGGGCTGATCTGGCTCGCGATCGGCGCCGTCTTCTGCCTGCTCGGCTATTTGCATTGAACTCGTCTCGAACCGGAGAAACGCCATGAACATCCGCTCCAATCCGGACAAGACCCGTCCCGCCGTCACCACCGGCGCCCTCCCCGCTTCGCGCAAGATTTTCTCGGTTCCCGATGCTGCGCCGGACCTGCGCGTACCGCTGCGGGAGATCATTCTCTCCGAAGGCGCGGGCGAACCGAACCTGCCGGTCTATGATACGTCGGGTCCCTATACCGACCCGAACGTCATTATCGACGTGAATGCCGGCCTGCCGCGCACGCGCCTCGCCTGGGTGAAGGAGCGTGGCGGCGTCGAGGAATATGAGGGCCGCGAGATCAAGCCGGAAGACAACGGCAATGTCGGTGCGACGCACGCCGCGGCTGCCTTCAAGGCGCATCACAGGCCGCTGCGCGGCGTCGGCGATGCGCCGATCACCCAGCTCGAATTCGCCCGCGCCGGCATCATCACCAAGGAGATGATCTACGTCGCCGAACGCGAGAACATCGGGCGCAAGAAGCAGCTCGAACGCGCCGAAACCGCCTTGGCCGAGGGCGAGTCCTTCGGCGCATCCGTTCCCGCTTTCATCACGCCGGAATTCGTGCGCGAGGAGATCGCGCGCGGCCGCGCCATCATCCCTTCCAACATCAACCACGCCGAATTGGAGCCGATGATCATCGGCCGCAATTTCCTGGTGAAGATCAATGCCAACATCGGCAACTCGGCCGTAACATCCTCGGTTGAAGAGGAAGTCGACAAGATGGTGTGGGCGATCCGCTGGGGCGCCGACACGGTGATGGACCTTTCGACCGGCCGCAACATCCACACCACGCGCGAATGGATTTTGCGCAACTCCCCCGTGCCGATCGGAACCGTGCCGATCTATCAGGCGCTGGAAAAGTGCGACGGCGATCCGGTCAAGCTGACCTGGGAGCTTTACCGCGACACGCTGGTGGAGCAATGCGAACAGGGCGTCGATTACTTCACCATCCACGCCGGCGTGCGGCTGCCCTATATCCATCTTACCGCGAACCGCGTCACCGGCATCGTCTCGCGCGGCGGCTCGATCATGGCGAAGTGGTGCCTCGCCCATCACAAGGAGAGCTTCCTTTACACGCACTTCGAAGAGATCTGCGACCTCATGCGCAAATACGACGTGTCGTTCTCGCTGGGCGACGGCCTGCGTCCCGGCTCGATCGCCGATGCCAACGACCGTGCGCAGTTCGCCGAACTGGAAACGCTCGGTGAACTGACGCAGATCGCGTGGAAGAAGGGTTGCCAGGTGATGATCGAAGGTCCCGGCCATGTGCCGATGCACAAGATCAAGATCAACATGGACAAGCAGCTTAAGGAGTGCGGCGAGGCGCCGTTCTATACGCTGGGCCCGCTGACCACCGATATCGCGCCGGGCTACGATCACATCACGTCGGGTATCGGTGCTGCGATGATCGGCTGGTTCGGCTGCGCGATGCTGTGTTACGTGACGCCAAAGGAGCACCTCGGCCTGCCGAACCGCGACGACGTCAAGACCGGCGTCATCACCTACAAGATCGCGGCGCATGCCGCCGATCTTGCCAAGGGCCATCCGGCGGCGCAACTGCGCGATGATGCGCTGTCGCGCGCGCGGTTCGATTTCCGCTGGCAGGACCAGTTCAACATCGGCCTAGATCCCGAGACCGCGGTCGCTTTCCACGACGAGACGCTGCCGAAGGAGGCGCACAAGGTCGCGCATTTCTGCTCCATGTGCGGGCCGAAGTTCTGCTCGATGAAGATCACGCAGGACGTGCGCGACTACGCCGCGACGCTCGGCGACAACGAGAAGGCGGCGCTCGGTTTAAGCGCGGGTGTGACGATGAAAGGCACGATCGAGGACGGCATGGCGCAAATGTCGGAGAAATTTAAGGAGATGGGCTCAAACGTCTATCTCGACGCGGAGAAGGTAAAGGAGAGCAACAAGGTGTTGTGAATACGACAACGCCGAACTTTGAGCGGTGATCCCATGCTGGAAACGGACAAGGCTTTCACCGGCTCGGTCCCAGAAAACTACGACCGCCATATGGTGCCATTGATTTTCGAGTCGTACGCCGCGGACATGGCGCAACGCGCGGCGACGTTATCGCCGAGCACCGTTCTGGAAGTCGCTGCGGGTACGGGAGTCGTCACCCGGGCACTGGCGCCGAAGTTGTCGGCCGACGCGAGCTATACCGTCACCGACCTCAACCGGCCGATGCTCGACTACGCCGCTTCGCGGCTACCTCCCGACAGCCGCATCACATGGCGACAGGCGGATGCGCTGGCGCTGCCGTTCGAAAACGCAGCCTTCGATCTCGTTTGTTGTCAGTTCGGCGCGATGTTCTTTCCCGACCGCACGGCGGCTTACCGCGAAGCCAAGCGAGTCCTGAAGCCTGGAGGACATTTTTTATTCAGCGTATGGGATCGCATCGAAGAGAACGTCTTTGCGGATGACGTGACAAATGCTCTCGCAAGGATGTTTCCGAACGATCCGCCGCTCTTTCTGGCGCGCACACCGCACGGCTATCACGATACGGCACTGATCCGCAGCGAACTGGAGCACGCAGGTTTCTCCCGCGCAACGATCGAGACGCGAGCCGAACAGAGCCGCGCACCCTCGCCGCGCGTTCCGGCCGTCGCGTATTGTCAGGGAACGGTTCTTCGCAACGAAATCGAGGCTAGAGATCCCGGAAAGCTGGAAGCTGCAACCGATTACGCCACGTCCGCGATTGCAGACAGGCATGGCAGCGGCGAAGTTGCCGCCAAAATTCAGGCCCACGTCATTATGGTCGCGGTCTAGGTTTTGGACTATTCAGAACGGCCATAAGCTCAAATCGACAACCAGTAACAAGGGGTAGTGCGCTTGAGTTTTGTCCGCTTTGTTCGCTGCTCCTTGTCTTCGCTGAGCGATGATAGCAGTCCTTTCCAGAACTTGAATGAGACGCCAAAGCGATCCGATAGGGCTCCTTCATGATCCCGAAATCCCGCCTCGATGCGCTGACCGACGGCGTGTTCAGCGTCGCGATGACGCTGCTGGTGATCGACCTGCGGCTACCGGAAACATTCCAGCCGCAGAGCGCTGCGGACCTGCTGCATCGTATCGTTGAGCTCGGCAGCCAACTGCTCGTCTATGTCATCAGCTTCTATGTGCTGGCGCTACGCTGGACCAGCATGGTGAAGCTGGCGCCGCGCGGGGAGGACGTCAGCGACGCCTACACCAAATGGGCGATGCTGCATCTTCTGCTCATCACGCTGGTGCCGTTTACGACGATGTTGATTGGTCGTTATCCGACGCTGGCGCCTGCCGTGTGGTTCTATGCGGCGAACACCGTGGCCTTTGCGCTTGTGGCGGCACGCATGATCACATTGTCCGAACACCACCCCACCGAAACGCGCAAGATCGAGGACCGCATCGGCCTGACCATGCTGATCGCATCCGCCGTCGCCGCTGTTCTCATTAGCCTCGTCGAGCCGAAATGGGCGCTGTTCGGCTTCGTGCTGAATTCGTTGGATGCGCCCCTTCGGAGGCTCGTCAATCGGCGCGCCAAGCCGGGACGCGGATAAGCGATATCCGGGACTAAGGCTGACAATCCGCATATCGCTTCGCTCACGCGGGCCACTCGCCTCAGAAAGGTAACAACTGACGGAGGCGTTCCCGGCGCTTGCAACAAGCGCGAACCTTTTGCAATCTGCCGCGACAAAATTCGGGGATCGTCCGCATCGCAAGGAAAAAGACCATGATGCCGTTGTTTCGGGCGATTGCCCTCTTGTCCGCCGCAGTCTTCGGCCTTTCTCTCGCATCCGCTACCGCGCAAGACAAGACCTCTCCTTCGCCGCCGCCTTCGCAGCTCGTCGAAAAACTCAACGCCTATGTCGGCTGCATCAACCGCCTGTCGGAGCGGTCGTATGAGTCACGCAACCGCTATTTCTCCTGGGCGAAGAAAACCGGGCCGACCGGCAAGGAGCGCATCATCTACGGCACCTACACCATCTACGACACGTCGGATTGCAAAAAGAACGTCGAGAAGGCCAATGCGCTGGAGCCGCGCGACGCCGATCTCGAGGCCGCTGCTTCCGCTTATGCCGAAGCGGTCGGCACACTCGAACCGCTCCTGAAGGAGACGGACGAGTATTACGAGCAGGAGAACTACAAGGACGACAAGATGGCCAAAGGCAAGGCGCTGCATCCGCGCCTGGTCGCGGCATGGGATGCATTCGCGAGCGCGGACAAGAAGCTGCGCGCCGGGGTCGAGACCATCAAGGACAAGCAGGCAGCGGAACAACTCGCCGCGCTCGAGGCGAAGGAAGGCCGTAAGGTGCGCTATCACGTCGAGGCGCTGATGATCCACGCCAAGCGCTTGCTGCGCGCCGAAGACACGGAAAAGCCGGACATCGCAGCGATCACGGCGGCGCTGGGCGAATATGAGGCCGCGGTGAAGGCGGCCGAAGAGGCCTCCGGCAGGGATGGCGACGCGAAGCTCGGCTCTTTTTTCATGAGCAACGCCAAGTCATATCTGACAACGGCGAAGCAACTGATGCGCCGCGTCCGCGACAAGGTGCCCTACAGCCAGGGCGACCGCATGATGCTCGGGGGCGGCGGCGGCTGGATGGTCGAGGGCTCGCCGCCGCGGCTGCTCCGCGACTACAACCAGTTGATCGAAAGCTACAACCGCGGCGCCACCATCTGAGCCGGCCTCGTGCGCGTGCTTCTGCGCCGACGCGTCGACGCGCGCCCGCGTCGCTATCGCATCGTGATCGCAAGGCCGGAGAGATCGGCATTGGCCATCAGGCCGAACTGACGGCCGGAGAGTTCCAGCACCGCGCCCTTCTGGTTGCTCAGCACGATGGCGCGGGCGCCGCCACCGATCGCAAGCCCTGCGCCGGCTGCTCCATACACGCCGGCGACATCCGAAGGACGATTGATGCGGCTGACGCGGCCGTGCAGCACGGTCTTCGATCCTCCGAACACCAGGCCATAGTCCAGGCCGCCGACCGAAAGCGGATAGCGCCGTCCGTGGAAGGTGAGCGTACCGCCGCCACCGGACGCGCCGATGATCCAGCCGCCTTTATAGATCGTCAGCGTCACCGTGCCGCTGTCGGCGCGGGCTGCGGAGCACAGGCCAAGGCAGACGGCCAGCGCGATCAAAACGGCGCGAAGCCGAGATGTTGACGGCATGGGAGCGTTCTCCGGAGTTCGAAGGAAGGACGTGATTCGGATGGCTCGCAAGCGTAAGGAGCGAACGCGGCAAGCGCAATCGTCGGCACCGGCGCATCCACTTTCGCGAGACGATTGGCGATCACGGCGATCGCGTCACAGCCGCCGCGGGGTACCCGCCCTGTTTTGTAACGGCGATGGCAGGCCGGGATGGTTAGGACGTGACGTGCCTTGGAATGCCTTCGAACGGGCGAAGCGATTCGTCTTTGCATGACGCGCAATCAATACTTGCGATAAACGAAAACACAATTCGCGTTAAATTCTGTTTCGCATAACACATTCTACTGTTACGCGTATTTTTTTCGGCAAAACCGCGCGCTTTTCCCTTGTTTTGCGGCTTGCTCGGGGATCGCAGCAATTGTTAAGAATCTGGTAACCATATCATTAGCCATATGGCCGGGGATGGGGGTCTCAATCCAGTCAGCTTCCTTGAGAAGCAGCTTCGGAGGGACTGATGACCCAGGATTTGCAAACCGGAGCGCAACGGCCGCAGCAGGATCAAGCTGCGCTGACGCCGGACGCGGTGATCCCGCTGCTGGTCGGCTCCACGGTCACCGAAGTCGAACGGGAGCTTGTGTTGCAGACGCTCGCGCGTTGCGACGGCAACCGCACGCGCGCCGCAAGGGTGCTCGGTGTATCGGTGCGCACGCTGCGTAATAAGATCCGGCAGTATGAAGCCATGGGGTTGGAGGTGCCCGATCACGGCTGATTGCGGGGCTGGGTCGATGCACGAAGCCGCTAGCGGCGTGGACATTCCCGGTAGCCGAACTTGTCGATGATATCCGCGCCCGAGATGGCGTGGAATTCCAGCGTGTCCATGTAGTGATGATCCATCACGTACTGACGCAGTTTCGGATTATAGGCATTCAGCATGCGCTGGGTCGATGCAGCGTTGATCCGCCTCTGGCGATCGTGCCCCGAATGAAACAGAAGTCGCGCGCCACGCTCGACACAGACATTCCGCACGCCGAGGAACAGCGTGCAGTTCGACTGGCAGTGCCCCTTGATGCGAAACAGTTCGCCGCTGGCGTTGACGCGATCGATCTCCGGTTGAAAGTCCTTGATCCAGCCGCCCATGCCGAACCGTTCCGACGTCGCGGCGCGGGCCGAGGACGGCATTGCCGGACAAAGCACCCCGACCAGACAGAATGCGCCGATGAGACAAGTCAGGTATTTCATCTTGTCCCCTTCCCTATAGGTTAAGCGCCGGCGCGATCAGCCGAACCGCGCCCGGCTGCGTTCGCGTGCCTTTTCCGCTTCCACCCCACGATCGCGCGCGGGCGCCTGCGTGTGCAGCGACGCCAGCAGATGATGGGCCGCATGCGCGACGTCATAGACGGCGCGATCGAACGCCGCCTTATTCGCCGCCGACGGCTTGTTGAAGCCTGAAAGCTTGCGGACGAATTGCAAGGCCGAGGCGTGAATCTCCCCGTCCGTCGCCGGCGGTTCGAAATTGAACAGCGTCTTGATGTTGCGGCACATGAGGCTCGTCTCCGGCTCAGCCTGTCGCCAAGCCGGATCATACCTCGTCATGGCCGGTGCCGCCACCGGCATCCCGCGCTGTCCGGATCCCTCGGCAATCGCTTGCCGCCGCGGCCACGCCCTCCTATGAACAGCATCATGACATTGACGCCCCCCAAGGCCGAACGCCGGCCGCACACCTCCACCCATCACGGCATCACCCTGAGCGACGACTACGCCTGGCTGAAGGATGCGAACTGGCAGCAGGTGCTGCGCGAGCCGTCCTTACTGGCGCCGGACATCCGCGCTTACCTGGAGGCCGAAAACGCTTATTCAAACGGCCTGCTCGCTGCCACCGAACCGTTGCAAAAAGAACTCGTCGCGGAAATGCGCGGCCGCATCAAGGAGGACGATTCCACCGTCCCCTCGCCCGACGGACCCTTCGCCTATTTCACCAAATACCGCGAGGGCGGACAGCATCGGATGATCGGCCGACAGCCGCGCGACGGCGGCGACGCCCGCTTCATCCTCGATGGCGACACGCTTGCCGAAGGCAAGAAATTCTTCAAGCTCGGCGACGCGCGGCACTCCTCCGACCATCGCCTTGAGGCGTGGAGCGTCGACGATCGCGGCTCGGAATATTTCACGATCCGGATCCGCGACTGGGACAGCGGCGTCGATCTCGCCGACGTAATCGAGGAGAGCGACGGCGGCGTGGTGTGGACCGCTGATTCACGCGCGTTCTACTACGTCAAGCTCGACGACAATCATCGCCCGATGCAGGTCTACCGCCACCGGCTCGGGACGCCGCAATCCGACGACGTGCTGGTTTACGAAGAACAGGACGCAGGCTGGTTCACGCATATCCATGAAAGCGCGAGCGGTCGCTTCTGCGTGATCGCTGGCGGCGATCACGAAACCTCCGAGCAGCGGCTGATCGATCTCGCAAAACCCGATGAGCCGCCGCGCCTGATCGCGGCGCGCGAGGGCGGCGTGCAGTATTCCGTCGCCGATCGGGGCAGCGAACTTTTCATCCTCACCAATGCCGACGGCGCGATCGACTTCAAGATCGTGACCGCGCCGCTAGCCGCGCCCGAACGCGCGAACTGGCGCGACCTGATCGCGTATCGTCCCGGCACCTACGTGCTCGACTTTGAGCTTTATTCCGGCCACATGGTGCGGCTCGAACGCGCCAACGCGCTGCCCTCGATCGTGATCCGCGATCTTGCAACCAGCGAGGACCACGCGATCGCCTTCGACGAGGCCGCCTATTCGCTCGACACCCACGGCGGCTACGAATTCGACACCACCACCTTGCGCTTCAGCTACTCGTCGATGACGACGCCATCTGAGGTGTTCGACTACGACATGGCGAGCCGCACGCGCACGTTGCGCAAGCGCCAGGAGATTCCGTCAGGACACGATCCTGCAAATTACATCACCACCCGCATCATGGCGAAGGCAAACGACGGGGCCGAGGTACCGGTGTCGATCCTGCATCGCAAGGATTTCGCGCGCAGCGGCCGCGCGCCGCTGCTGCTCTACGGCTACGGCTCCTACGGTTACGCGATGCCGGCGTCGTTCTCGGCCAACCGGTTGTCGCTGGTCGATCGCGGCTTCGTTTATGCCATCGCGCATATCCGCGGCGGCACGGACAAGGGCTGGGGCTGGTATCTCGACGGCAAGCGCGAGAAGAAGATCAACAGCTTTGACGATTTCGCCGCCTGCGCCCGCGCGCTGATCGCCGCGGACTACACGTCCGCGAAGAATATCGTCGGCCACGGCGGCAGCGCCGGCGGCATGCTGATGGGCGCGGTCGCCAACCGCGCCGGCGAGTTGTTCGCCGGCATCGTCGCGGAGGTGCCGTTCGTCGACGTGCTTAACACCATGCTCGACGACACGCTGCCGCTGACCCCGCCGGAATGGCCGGAATGGGGCAACCCTATTACAAGCGACAAGGACTTCCGCACCATCCTGTCCTATTCGCCTTACGAGAACGTCGCGGCGAAAGACTATCCGGCTATCCTCGCCATGGGCGGACTGACCGATCCTCGCGTCACCTATTGGGAGCCGGCGAAATGGATCGCGCGGCTGCGCGCCACAATGACATCCGGCGGCCCCGTTCTGCTGCGGACCAACATGGGCGCGGGGCACGGCGGCGCATCGGGCCGCTTCGACCGTCTTGATGAAGTTGCCCTCGCCTATGCCTTCGCACTGTGGGCGGTAAAACGCGACCGGACGTCAGCGGACTGACGACAGACGCAAAAAAGCCGGCGCTCGAAGGCGCCGGCTTTTCGGAAGGCGGAAGTTCGTGATCAGTCGTGGTCCATTTCGCCGATATGTTTCTGCGAGTAAAGCTCGACGCCGATCTTCTTGATGAGATCGATCTGGGTTTCGAGGAAGTCGATATGGCTTTCCTCGTCCTTCATCAGGCTCTCGAACAGATCGCGGGTGACGTAGTCCTTTACCGAATGGCAGTGGGTCGCCGCCTCTTCGTAGAGAGCGCGCGCCGAATATTCCGCCTTGAGATCGCAATCCATCACCTCGCCGACGTTCTGGCCGATGTGCAGGGGATCGAGCACCTGCAGGTTCGGAAAACCATCAAGGAAGATGATGCGGTCGATCAGCTTGTCGGCGTGTTCCATTTCCTCGATGGATTCCGCGCGCCATTTCTTCGCGAGATCCTTGATGCCCCAGTTGTCCAGCAACCGGTAATGCAGCCAATACTGGTTGATGGCGGTCAGTTCGTGGCGAAGCGCCTTGTTCAGATAGTCGACAACTTTCGGTTCGCCCTTCATGGAGCAGCTCCTGTTCTATGTGCTTTAATGCTGGCAGGCGGCCGTCGCGCCCGCCGATCTAATTTAGAATACTTCTAAATCAGATTCGGCAGCGCAACAACCCCCAAGAAAGGACGGTCAGCCATTCGCCGGCAAAGCGAGCGCAAAAGGCTATGGGCCAGGTGAATGGGAGATCAGAGGGTGATTTCAGTCTGAATTTGCTCGACTTCCGCGCGCAGTGCAGAGTGGGGACACCCTTCGCAACATTTCCGGGCACAAGCGCCGAGCGCTTCCTTGATGATGGTTCTGATCGTTCGGGCACATCGGCCGCATTCCGCACTGCATCCGAGACATCCGTAGACCTGCCGGGGAGAGCGCCGCAGGTCATCCGGTGCTGTTACGGCGGAGCGAACATCGTGATCGGTCAACACGTTACAGGAGCAAACAATCATAGACGGAACCCAATTGTGGTACGCGGACCCGGGCAGATATTGTTGGAGCACGTTGCGAAACGCAAAGGGAAAACCGGTTGTTTGAAGCTATTCCAAATTGCCTGAGGAGCGGCTCCAGCCGAATTCCCGCGCCTCCCTCTCGATACGAGGTAACTTACTGAAATACATAATCAAACTTTCACGATGAATTCCGGATCGTGGTCTCATCGGGCCGCCACGTTCATTAATCGTTCAAACCGGATGTGAAATCGTCCATCCACAGCACACCCAGATTGTTGTGGATAGACGCAAGAGAAAAGGTGAAGCCATGAAGAGACAGATATTGGCCTTGGCGACTGCCGCCGCGCTGGTCACAGCCGTTGCCGCGCCTCAAGCCGCCGAAGCACGCGGTGGCCGCGTCGCTGCCGGCGTCGTTGGCGGATTGATCGGCGGCGCCATCCTCGGCGGAGCGCTGGCGGGGCCGGGCTATTATTATGGTCCCGGATATTACGGTCCGGGATACGGGTACTATGGCGGCCCCGGCTACGGCTATTACGGCCCGGGCTATGTCGCGGCGCCGGGCTGCTATTGGCAGCGTCAGCGCTTCTGGGACGGCTACGGCTGGCGGATTCGGCGGGTGCGGGTGTGCGGCTGATCAGCGGCGGCCTTATCGAATCAATCTCCGGATTGTACTATTGGCGTTTTCCGGAAGGCTGAGCGTGATGGCCTGAAAAAGCCGTTATTTCGGCCAACTGACTTGCGAACGTTTGCATCGGGTTGATGTCAGGCGCTTCGGGGTGGGACGGCCGATTTGAACGGCGGCGTTGCAAGTTGCTCTAAACCTGGCGCCGGTCGTGGTGCTACTCTCAGGAGAGACTTCAAGATGAAGAAGACAGTTTTCGCCCTTCTCGCGGCTGCTACGGTCGCGGGAGGTTCAATAGCGACGGCTCCGCAGGCGCATGCGGGCGGCGGCGATGTCGCAGCCGGTATCGCTGGAGGTTTGATCGGCGGCGCCCTTATCGGCGGCGCAATTGCCAACAGCCGTCCGGCCTATGCCGCGCCGGCCCCGGTCTATGTGGAAGAACCCCCATGCCACATGGTGCGCGAGAGGTTCTGGGACGGATATGGCTGGCGCTTCCGCCGCATCCGGGTTTGCGACTGATCCAGACCTTCTGACGATTCGATTTGAAGACCCGGTCTCACGGCCGGGTTTTTTCTTTTGTCGAGAACGCGTAGCCTCTCCACTTCTGATGGAATCAGAAACGGGGCTTCATGATTTTGATTTGGCGCGTTTTCTTTACGCGAACCGGTTTTCCACTTCGCCCGGAAACGCTAGGGATCAGCGCGCGCCATTCATTGCGCGCAGCACCGCGTCGCTGGGCCAACAATCGACTTTAAGTTTGGCCGACTTCTGGTAAGCGCCGACGGCTGCGCGTGTCAGCATCCCGGCCTTGCCGTCGATCTTGTCCTTGTACAGGCCGATCCGCGTCAGATAGCGCTGCATCGCCTCGACGTCACGGCTGCGCAACTGCGTCGATGCCGACCACGGCGTCGCGAACGGCAGCGGACTGGTCATGCGGTCGGCGAGATGGCCGACGAACAGCACGTAGAGATCGGAGAAATTGTATTCCTTGATGACGAAGTAGTTCTTCGTGGTGAGAAACGACGGGCCATAAATCCCTTCCGGTTGCAACAGCGAGGCCGACTGCGCGCGCTCCGCTGCGGTCAAATGTTGTCCGCGCACCGGCGAGAATCCCTCGCGCAGCCATTCGCCGATCGGCCTGGTCACCTCCGGCACGCCCTCCGTGCAATCGACGTTCGCCGGTGCGCGCACCTCGTAGGCCCAGCGCACGCCGGGCTGCCAGCCCTTGTTGACCAGTTGCTGTGCGGCCGAGGCCAGCGCATCGGGCACCGAGGTCCAGATGTCGACGCGGCTATCGCCGTCGAAATCGACACCATGCTTTGCAAGTTCGGACGGCAGGAACTGCGTGAGGCCCGTCGCGCCGCCCCACGACGCGCGGAAGTTCTTGCGCGAGACGTCGCCGTGCTGCAACAGCAGCAACCCGTCGATGAATTCGGTGCGGTACTGGTCCTTGCGGCGGCCGACATAAGCCTGCGTCGCCAGCACGCGCATCGCATCGTAAGGAAGCGTGTAGCGGCCATAGTCGGTCTCCCGGCCCCAGATCGCGAGGATGATCGGCGCCGGCACGCCGAAACGCTTTTCGATCGCGCTCAGCGTCGGGCGATATTTCTGCATCAGCCGCTGCCCTTCAGTCGCCAGCCGCGCGATGCTGCCCTCCTTGATGTAATCCGCCGGCACCTGGACCAATTCCGCCTGCGACGGCGCACCGGTCGCGGGCCGGCCGGGCAGGATCAGATCGGGAAGCTTGTAGTCGGGCTCGAGTGTCGCCGTCACGGCATCGAAGGTCGCGCGCGAGACGCCGGCCTGTTGCGCCGCGGGCCACAGCGAAGCGATGAACTGCGTGAAGCCAGCATCGGCCGCTTGCGCCGGCGGCACTCCGGCGCCGAGAGCGAGCGCGACCATGATCGCGATCGCAAGCCGCCGCAGAGGATTCCGGCCGGCGGCGGCCACCCTCAATGCTCCGCCTGGCCGTGCGTGCCGTTCGGCCCGCTCGAGATGCGATCGGCAAGCGCGATGCCGATCGCCGAAATGATGAAGACGACATGGATGATGGTCTGCCACATCACGCCGCTCTCGGTGTAATTCGTGGTGCGCGCCGCACTGCCGAGGTTTCCGGCCTCGATGAAGGTCCGCAGCAGATGAATCGACGAGATGCCGATGATCGCCATTGCCAGCTTGATCTTGAGAACGCTGGCGTTGACGTGGCTGAGCCACTCCGGCTCGTCTGGGTGGCCCTCCAGATTGAGCCGCGACACAAAGGTCTCATAACCGCCGACAATGACCATCACCAGAAGATTCGAGATCATCACCACGTCGATGAGGCCAAGCACCACCAGCATGATCTGCTGCTCGGTGAAATCGAAGGAGTGCGCGATAAGATGCCATAATTCCTTCAGGAACAGGACGACATAGACGCCCTGGGCGATAATAAGGCCGATATAAAGCGGCAACTGCAGCCAGCGCGAGGAAAAGATCAGCATCGGCAACGGGCGCAGGGCGGCCCTCTTCACAATTTGCGGAGTTTCAGGCGTCGGGGACATCACGCGGTCTCATCGTGGAGGGGAGAAGCCTTCTATTCCATTCGTCATGACGGAATCGAGAGTATGCACCGCGGCAAAATGCAGCGCGGCATCCGCTTCGGTATCAATCGCGGGGCTCGCGGCCTCACCTGATCGCAACCAGGAAGAACCGCGGAAAGCGCAGCAGCACCTTGCCGTCGGCCTGCAACGGATAGGCGGCGGCGATACGCGCGGTGTATTCGCGCAAGAACTCTTTTCGCTCGGCGGGCTCGAGCGGATCGAGGAAGGGCCGCAGGCCGGTGCCCTTCACCCATTCGACGATCGCCGCAGCCTCCGTCAGGACATGGTTATAAATCGTGTGCCAGATCTCGATGCGCCGACACAGCGGCCGCAGCGCGTCGTAGTAGCCGCCCGGCCGCAGCAGCCTGTCTTTCGCCCTCGCGGCGTCCACAAGCGTTTCGCGCCACGGTCCCGAATGAGCCACCTCGCGCATCATGACGTGGCTGGGCTCGTCGAGATTGTCCGGCATCTGCACCGCCAGCACGCCGCCTGACGGCAGTGCGTCGAGCAGGCGCTGCAACTGGCGCAGATGATCCGGCACCCACTGGAAGATCGCATTGGCGAACAGCAGGTCGGTGTTCGCTGGAGGGACCCAGTGCGTGACATTGGCTTCGATGAATGTCTGTTCCGGCAGACGCTCCCGCGCCCGCCGCAGCATATCGGCGGATGTATCGATGCCGATGATCTCGGCCTGCGGCCAGCGCTCGACCAGCAGTTCGGTGGAATTGCCCGGACCGCAGCCGATATCGACGGCCTTGCGCGGCGCGCTCAACGGAATCTGCGCCAGCAGATCGCGCGAGGGCCGCGTCCGCTCGTCCTCGAACTTCAGATATTGCTCGGCACTCCAGTCGTCCATCGCCTCTCTCCCAACTCCTTTCACACCAACAAGCGGGAGCGGGCAAGTCAACACCGATCGCGGCGGAAAGACGGACGTCATGAAGGTCCGGCGTGATCCGCCTTTCG